>JBAQWH010000399.1:0-7830 GCA_049298815.1 Thermoanaerobaculia bacterium
GGTGTCGCCGGCACCATCGAGCTCGGCCGCGCGTTCAAGACCGGGCCCCAGCCCGAGCGTACGCTCGTCTTCGCCTCCTGGACCGCGGAAGAACGCGGCCTCCTCGGTGCCGAGCATTACGCGACGAACCCGCTCTTCCCGTTCGAGAAGGCGGTCGCGAACCTCACGCTCGATACCCTGCAGCCGAACGGACCGGCGCGCGACGTCATCCTGATCGGGAAGGGACAGAGCGAGCTCGAGGAGATGCTCGCAGCTGCGGCCGCGCTGCAAGAACGGACCGTGACTCCGGACTCCCGCCCGGAGCGTGGCCTCTTCTACCGCGCCGATCACTTTGCGTTCGCCAGGCGTGGCGTGCCGGTCCTGATCGTCATGGCTCTGGGCGGCGGCGTCGACCTGGTGGAAGGCGGACGCGAGGCAGGCGACCGCTGGGTGACCGAGTTCACCGCGAACTGCTATCACCAGACCTGCGACGAATGGCTGCCCGGGATGGACTTCCGGGGCGCCGCCCAGGACGTCGCGCTCTTCTACACGATGGGTCGCGAGCTCGCGTTCGGCGCGAAGTGGCCGGCCTGGCGCCAGGAATCGGAGTTCAACGCCCTCAGGGCGAAGTCGGCAGAGGCGCGGAAGTGAGTTCCTCGATCACTGAAAGGAGATTCGAATGTCAGCGCTGATGAAAGCGGTCAACAGTAACGCGATCGACAAGGTACGGCAGCTCATCGCCGAGGGGGTGGACGTCAACGAGCTCGATTCGGGCCGCAATGCGCCGCTCGTCATGGCTGCGTACAAAGGCCACTCCGAGATCGTGAAGCTGCTGCTCGAAGCAGGGGCCGATGTCGGCGCGCTCGATCCGGACATGAAGGCGACGGCGCTGCACGCGGCGTCCTATGCGGGACGGACCGAAGCGGCGAAGCTGCTGATCGCGCATCACATCGAGATCGACCGTCAGGGTCCCAACAACGGGTACACGGCTCTGCACGATGCGATCTGGCAGAACAACATCGAGACCGCGAAGGTGCTCGTGGACGCCGGCGCGCGCCTCGACATCAAATCGAAGGATGGAGAGACCGCGCTGGAGATGGCGCGGTCCAGGAAGCGCAAAGAGATCGTCGCCCTTCTCGAACAGAAGCTCGCGTCGGGCCGCTGATCACCGCGCGCCGCGACGTCCCGGCCGTTGTATGTTGTCGTTACGCGACGATAGGAGGGCTCAACGATGAAGGTGGTCAGCGATTCGTTCGCTCACAACGAGCGCATTCCGGCTTCGAACGCGATGGGCGTCCCAGGTCCGGACGGTCCGGTGGCAGGCGCGAATCGGAACCCGCACCTGGCGTGGTCGGCGTTCCCGGCAGAGACGAAGTCCTTCGCCGTCATCTGTCACGACCCGGACGTCCCCTCGCGGGGCGATGACGTGAACAAGCAGGGGCGCGTGGTGCCGTACAGCCTTCCGCGAGTCGACTTCCATCACTGGGTCATGGTCGACATCCCGGCGGACCGGTTCGGGATCGCGGAGGGTGAGGACTCCGACGGAGTCACGCCGCGCGGCAAGAAGCCTGGCCGCACGCCCGCGGGTGTCCGTGGCATCAACGACTACACCTCGTGGTTCGCCGGCGATCCCGACATGGCGGGCGACTACGGCGGCTACGACGGCCCGTGGCCTCCGTTCAACGACGAGCGGATCCATCACTATCACTTCACCGTCTACGCGCTCGATGTCGAGACACTCGGACTCCCCGCGCGATTCACCGGTCCCGATGCGGTGCAGGCGATCAAGGAGCACACGCTCGACAGGGCGGTGATCGTCGGGACGTACGCCTTGAATCCGGACGCGCACGAGTAGCGCGCCCGGACGCTGCTATCCTCGCGCGCCATGGCGGAGTCGATGCGGACGCGCGCGATGCGCTGGATGTTCAACCTCGTGCCGGTCTACCGCGGGACCGGGGGACGGGTCGCCTACATCGCAGGCGACTGGCGCGAGATCCGGGTGCGCCTGCCGCTCAGCTGGCGCACCCGCAACTACGTCGGCACCATCTTCGGCGGAAGCATGTTCGCGGCCGTCGATCCCTTCTACATGATCATGCTGATGAAGAACCTCGGCGACGGCTACGTCGTCTGGGACAAGTCCGCGGTCATCGAGTTCCGCAAGCCCGGCCGCACCACCCTCGAGGCGGTCTTCCGGATCGACGACGCGGAGCTCGGCGCGATCCGCGAGGCGCTCGAGTCTGAATCGGCCGTCGAGCGCTCGTACCCGATCGAGCTCCGCGACCGCGACGACGTCCTCTGTGCCCGGGTCACCAAGACCGTCCACATCCGGAAGCAGCGGCCACCGGGGTCATCCTGAGCCGGCGGAGCGACGAAGGAGCGAAGCGCGGCGAAGGACCCCCTGCAAATGGGTGGGTGGGCTGAATGGGAAACGCGCGCTGAGTGGGGCCCCGGTCCGGTAGTAGAACCGCGGGGGGTCCTTCACCGTCCTCAGCCCCTCCGGGGCATCGGCGGTTCAGGATGACACCCTGGGGTTCAGTCAGTACATCTCCGCGATCTTTAGCGCGATCGGGTAGGGCGGCGGGGCGTTGCGGTTCGTCAGCACGATGACGGTCAGCCGGCGCTCGGGAAAGCGGACCAGCGCGTTGCGGAAGCCGATGGTCTCGCCGGTGTGCCACACCGAGTCGCCGGTAATGCGCCACCCGAAACCGTACGCGACCTTCGGGTCATCCGTCTTCGTCTGGGGCGTGAACGCGGAGCGCAGCGACTCCGGGCGCAGCAGGCGATCGTCGTAGAGGGCTGCGTCCCATTTCGCAAGGTCGTCGACCGAGGAGTAGATGCCGCCGTCGCCGAGAACCGCACTCGTGGTGCTCTGGTCGGTGCGCATCCACGCGCCGTCTTTCAGGCTGTGGCCGAACGCGCGGTTCGCGACGACCGATGTGCCGTCCTCGAAGGCGACCGTGTTCCGCATGCCGAGCGGCTGGAAGATCCGCGTCCGGAGGAACGACGCGAAGCTCTGGCTCGAGACCTTCTCGATGATCAGGGCGAGCAGCGCATAGCCGCTGTTGCTGTACTGGTAGCCGGTGCCGGGCACGAAGTAGGTGCGCTGCTGCGACTCGAGGAGACGGAGCACGTCGGCGTCGCGGAGCTGCGTGGTGGTCCCCGCGGGGATGACGTCCTCGTAGTCGACCAGACCGGAGGTGTGGGTGAGGAGGTGGCGGATCGTGACGGCGTCCGCGGCCGCGGGGAGCGTGGGGAGCCACTTCCTGACCGGGTCATCGAGGTTGAGCCGGCCCTCTTCGGCGAGCAGCAGGACCGATGCGGCGGTGAACTGCTTCGTGACCGACGCGAGGCGGTAGTTCGTCGCGGGCGTGGCGCGGATGCGATCCTCGACGTTCGCGAGGCCGTAGGCGCGCTTCGTCGCGACCCCGTCCTTTACGACGAGGACCGAGGCGCCGGGAACGTCGCCGGTGTAGTCGAGCATGAGCGCGTCGATCTGCGAGGTCACGCGGTCTCCTCCGGTGGCGCATGCGGTGAGCAGGAGCAGGGAAGCGATCGCCGTCTTGCGCATGGCGGGATTGTAGTTTTGAGCCGGCAGGACGCGAAAATGGAGGGGGGTGCGAACGCGCGGCCCGGTGCACGTGTTCAGGAGGTGCGGCCCGCCGCGAAAAAGGAAACTCACATGGATCAGAGCATCGCGATTCTCCTCCGGATGATGGACGAGGCATTCGATCGGAAGTCGTGGCATGGGACGAACCTGCGGGGATCGATCCGCGGGTTGTCGGCGGACGAGGCGATCTGGCGACCGGGTTCCGGCCGGCACAATGTGTGGGAGGTCGCCCTCCACGCGGCCTACTGGAAGTACACGGTTCGTCGCCGGCTTCTCGGCGAGAAGCGGGGCTCGTTTCCACTGGAGGGGTCGAACTGGTTCGCGCGCGACGAGGCCGACGAGGCTCTCTGGAGGTCGGACGTGGCCCTGCTCGTCGCGACGCATCGCACGCTGCGCGACGCGGTGGCGCAGCTCGCTCCGCGCGATCTCGAGAAGGCGGCCAGCGGCGGGAAGACGTCGATCCTCACGCTCGTGACCGGAATCGCGGCGCACGACCTCTACCACGCGGGCCAGATCCAGCTGCTCAAGCGAATGCGGTAGTTCGTGCTGCCTCGAGACGACCTTGAATCGTCCGGGCTAAGATGCGCGTCCCATGAGCCGTGCCGTCCTCCTTTCGTGCGAATCGCTGGCAAAGTCGTTCGGCGCGCGCCCGCTGTTCGAGGGGCTGTCCTTCACGGTCTTCGACGGCGACCACGTCGGCCTCGTCGGGCCGAACGGGTCGGGCAAGACGACGCTGCTGAAGATCATCGCCGGGGTCGAGGAGGCGGACTCGGGGACGCGCGCGGTCCGCAAGGGGGTCCGCGTCGGTTACGTGCCGCAGGACCCGGTGTTCACGCCCGGCAAATCGGTCGAGGACGTCCTGCTCGAAGCGCTCCGCGATGATCACACGCTCGACGAGCACGAAAAGCACGCGCGGGTGATCGTCTCCCTCGGCAAGGCCGGATTCATGGACCTGGAACAGCCGACCGAGAACCTCTCCGGCGGCTGGCGCAAGCGGCTGGCCATTGCGCACGAGCTGGTTCGCGAACCGGACATCCTGCTGCTCGACGAGCCGACGAACCATCTCGACGTCGAAGGGATCCTCTGGCTCGAGTCGCTCCTTCGGACCGAGCCGGAAGCGTTCGTCGTCGTCAGCCACGACCGCTATTTCCTCGAGAACATCGCCAAACGGATGCTCGAGCTCAACCGCGTCTACCCGAACGGCATGCTCGAGGCGAACGGCAGCTACGCCAACCTTCTCGAGAAGCGCGACGAGATGCTGAAGAACGAGGCGGCGTATCAGGACACGCTCGCGAACCTGGTGCGCCGCGAGATGGATTGGCTCCGCCGTGGGCCGAAGGCGCGGACGACCAAGTCGAAGGCGCGCATCCAGAACGCGGAGCGGCTCATCGACGAGCTCGACGAGAGTCGCGACCGCGCCATGACCTTCAACGCCGACATCGATTTCACCGCGTCGCAACGGAAGACCAGGCGGCTCTGGAGCGGCCGCGGTCTCGCGAAGACGCTCGGCAATCGCCGCATCGTCGATGACCTCGATGTACTCCTCACCCCCGGCGCACGCCTCGGCGTCCTCGGACCGAACGGCTCCGGCAAGACGACGCTGCTCAGGATGATCATCGGCGAGCTCGAGCCGGATCGGGGCGAGGTCGAGCAGGCCGACGGACTTCGCATCGTCTACTTCGAACAGAACCGGGAGAGCCTCGACCAGAGCGTGTCGCTGAAACGCGCCCTCGCGCCGGAAGGCGATACGGTGGTCTACCGCGACCGGCCGATCCACATCGTCGCCTGGGCCAAGCGCTTCCTCTTCAGAACCGAGCAACTCGATACGCAGGTGTCGCGACTCTCCGGCGGCGAGAAGGCGCGCATCGTTCTTGCGCGTCTGATGCTGCAACCGGCGGATCTGCTCGTGATGGACGAGCCGACCAACGACCTCGACATCCCGACGCTCGACGTCCTCGAGGAATCGCTCCTCGAATTTCCCGGAGCGCTGGTGCTCGTCACGCACGACCGGTGGCTGCTCGACCGCATCTCGACGCGGATCCTCGCGCTCGACGGTGCGGGAGGATCCGAGTACTTCGCCGATTACGCGCAGTGGGAAGCCAGCCGCTCCTCGGCTCCGTCCCCGCGCGCCGAAGCTGCTGCCTCAGCACCGTCGCCGGTCAAGCGCGCCGAGAAGTCGAAGCGGCTCTCCTATCTCGAACAGCGCGAGTTCGACGCGATGGAGGAGAAGGTGCTCGAGGCCGAAGAGCGACTCGCGACGGCGAAAAGCCGCGCGGAGGATCCGGCCGTCACGTCGGACTCCCTCGCCCTGCAGGAACGCTTCGCCGAACTGCACGCCGCCCAGGAAGAGGTGGAGCGGCTGTTTGCGCGCTGGGCCGAGCTGGAGGGGAAGGCCCAATAGGAGAATGGGAATAGGACCAATAGGACCTATAGGACCAATAGGACCAATAGGACACCACCACCCGGGAACGCCAGGGTCTTCCTATTCGGGTGGGCGGGTCCTATAGGTCCTATTGGTCCTATTGGTCCTATTGTCCTATTCCGCCAACCGCCCCCCCTTACGCGTGCACGCCCGGCGCTTCGCGTCCGGTGCGCTCGACGTACTCGTTGTAGGACCCGCCGTAGACGAGCGGGCGGTCGTGCTCGTCGCCTGCGAGCTCGAGGACGTGGGTCGAGAGGCCGCGCAGGAACGCCCGGTCGTGCGACACGAAGAGCATGGTCCCTTCGAACGAGTGCAGCGCTTCGACGAGCATCTCCTTGGTCGCGAGGTCGAGGTGGTTGGTCGGCTCATCGAGGACGAGGAAGTTCGGTGGGTCGAGGAGCATGCGCGCCATGACGAGGCGCGACTTCTCGCCGCCGGAGAGCGAGCGGATCCGCTTATCCACGTCGTCGCCTGAGAACTGGAAGGCGCCGAGGAGGCTGCGGAGGACGCCGATCGCCTCGAGCGGAAAGTCCTTCTGCATCTGCTCCCACACGGTGAGATCGGCGTCGAGGAGATCGAGCGCCTGCTGGGAGAAATAGCCCATCTTGAGGCTTGCGCCGAGCTTGACGGTTCCGCCGTCCGGCTGGAGGGCGCCGGACACCATCTTCAGCAGGGTCGACTTGCCGGCGCCGTTCTTTCCCATGACGCACCAGCGCTCGCCGCGGCGCACGAGGAAGTCGAAGCCGTCGTAGATCGTCTTCGCGCCGAACGACTTCGACACGTGCTGGAGCTGTACGACGTCCTCGCCGGAACGCTGCGGGGAGCGGAAGTCGAACTTCATCGCCCGCCGCTTCTTCGGCGGCTCGATCCGCTCCTGTTTTTCGAGCATCTTCACGCGGCTCTGGACCTGCGCAGCTTTCGCCGCGTGGGCCGTGAAGCGGTCGATGAACCGCTGTTCTTTCGCGAGCTTGGCCTGCTGGCGCGCGTAGGCGGCCTCCTGGTTGGTCTCGCGGATCTCGCGCTCGCGGACGTAGAAGTCGTAGTCGCCGGAGTAGGAGAGGATGTCGCCGTCGTCGATCTCGACGACCTTCGAGACGATCCGGTTCATGAAGTCGCGGTCGTGTGAGGTCATGAGGATCGTCGACGGGACGCTCTTGAGGAAGCGCTCGAGCCAGACGATCGACTCGATGTCGAGGTGGTTGGTCGGCTCGTCGAGGAGGAGGACGTCGAAGTTGCCGAGGAGGATTTTGGCCATCGACACGCGCATCTTCCAGCCGCCGGAGAGAGCGCCAACGTCGCCGTCGATCTGCTCGTCGGCGAAGCCGAGGCCGTGGAGGATCTCTCGCGCGCGGGCTTCGAGCTCGTAGCCGCCGCCGTGCTGGTACTCCTCCTGGACGTGCCCGAATCGCTCGAGGACGGCGTCGTAGTCCTCACGCGACGGGTCGCCCATCGCATGCTCGAGGTCGATCAGTTCGTGGTGCAGGTCGCCGAGCCGCCCGCTGCCGGCGATCGCCTCGTCGAGCACCGGTTGGCCGGACATCTCGTCCACCTCCTGCCGGAAGTAGCCGATGGCGAGCTTCTTCGGGACGTTCACGACGCCGTCGTCCGCCGACTCCTCCCCGGTGATCATCCGGAACAGAGTCGACTTGCCGGCACCGTTGGGGCCGACGAGACCGGCCTTCTCTCCCGGGTTGAGCTGGAACGACGCCTCGACGAAGAGGACCTGCTTGCCGTAGGCCTTGCTGACGCTGGCGAAAGAAATCATCCCGCCGCCTAACAGGCGTGGAGGGGCAGGTGTTCCGCCGCTGGCGCGGCGGAAGAG
>JBAQWH010000400.1:0-1528 GCA_049298815.1 Thermoanaerobaculia bacterium
GCGCACCGCGGCGCAGAACCGCGAGGCGCTCCTCCGGTACACGCATGACGCCGCGCGCGCGCAGATCACGGCCGGACGCAACACGTTCCTGATCCTGCGCGACTCGCCGAACTTCGAGGCGCTGATCGACAAGCTCCGCAACCAGGCGATCCGCGTGCACATGCTCGGCGCCCCGCTCAGCATCAAGGCAATCCGGATCGATCGCAGTGAACCGGAGTCGCGGACCTTCCCCGCCGGGACCGCCGTCGTCTCGACACGACAGGCCTTCGGCGGTCTCGCGAACACCCTGCTCGAGACCAGGCCGGTGTTCACTCCGGGCTTCCTCGAGGAACAGCGCGAGAAGACGGTCGCCGACGAACCGGACGACTTCTACGACCTCACCACCTGGTCGCTTCCGCTCGCGATGAACGTCGAAGCGTACGTGACGACCGCCGCCGTCTCCGATGCGAAGCCGTTCGTGCCGAGGGCGAAGGCGCAGTTTCGCCGCGGCTCCTACGGCTACCTCGTCGACGGGCTCGACCCGAACGTTTATCTCCTCGTGGGACGGCTGCTGTCGGACGACGTCCGCTTCAGCGTCAGCACGATGCCGATCGACGCCGGCGAGAGGACGTTCGCGCGGGGAACGCTCGTGATCCTCAAGACCAACAACGCCGCCGACCTCGACGCGAAGCTCGAGCGCTTCGTCGCAGCGACCGGAGCCGTCGTCGAGCCGATCGACACTGGATGGGTGGGGACGAACGCGCTCGGCGCGGAGGCGATCCGATTCGTTCGCAAACCGGCGATCGGCCTCGTCGGCGGGCCGGGGACCAACCCGACTTCGTACGGAATGTTGTGGCACACGCTCGACGTCGATACGCCGATCCCGCACTCGACGATCGCCGTCGAAAGCCTGCGAAACCTCGATCTCTCGCGCTTCGATGTGCTCGTCTTTCCCGACGGCAACTATGCCGATCGCCTCGGCAAGCGCGTCACCGACAAGCTCAAGACGTGGGTTGGAGAGGGCGGCGTGATCGTCGCCGTCGGCGGCGCCGGCGGATTCCTCCGCGAGAAGGACGTCGAGATCTCGAAGCTCAAACCATGGGAGCCGGAAAAGAAGAAGGGCGACGAAGAAGACGATGCGCCCGACGACGAGCGCTATCACGACTTCCGGATCCCGGGCTCGGCGTTCCGCAGCACGATGAACGAGCGGTCGTACCTGACGTTCGGCGTGCCGCGGCCGCCGGCGGTGCTCGTCGAGGGAAGCAACGCGTACCGGCCGGTCGCTCACAAGGTCGACAACATCGTGAGCATCGTGGCGAAGGACGCGCTCATCTCAGGCGTCGCCTGGCCCGAGTCGCTCGAGCGGATCGAGGGGTCCGTCCACATGGTGAGCGAGCCGCTCGGCCGCGGCCGCGTAATCACCTTCGCAGACGACCCGCATTTCCGTCTGTTCTGGCGAGGCACCCTGCCGCTGTTCCTGAACTCGGTGATCTATTCGCCGAGCTTCGCGCGGTAGAGACGTTCACCACAGAGACACAGAGGGCACAGA
>JBAQWH010000401.1:0-18783 GCA_049298815.1 Thermoanaerobaculia bacterium
CGGCGCGCAGCTCCGCTCCTTCGCGCTCCAGCTCGCGCTCTCCGAACGGGTCGTCCTCGAGCTTCTCGCGGGTCGTGAAGAGATGCAGTCCGAGCTCGACCGGCCACCCTCGCCAGACGGTGGCGATCGCGCCGCCATGCTGGCCCCTGTCATCCGAGAAGGAGCCGATCAGCAGCGTGTCCAGCCGTCCGATCACATCGCCGATTCGAACGCCGGCCTCGATCGCGTTCTGCTCGGGCCCGAGGTTCTGACCGAGCAGCCATCCGACCTCCTGACGCCCGAGGCCGTAGCTGCGCGCGGCAGGAATCGGAGCGGTGACGAACGTCTCAGCTTGCGACGGCTCGGGAGGCAGGGCGGGAACGAGCGACCGGCCGAACGGTGGCCACGCTTCTGCGGGACCTGCATTGCGGTCGAGGCTCCGCACCACGAAGCCATCCGGCTCGAGGCTCATGAAGTAGATCCGGTCCGATGCGGCCGTCGCACCGAAGGCGCCCCCTGCACTGCGGGTCAGCGGGGTCACGTCGCCTTCACGGCCCACGTTCGCGAGCTCGACGAACCCTCCCGACGCGACGCTGGCCAGCAACGCGGTGTTCGTGAGCCACGTCGGCGCCGAGAGGTGCAGCCTCGGATTCGTCGGGACGCGAGTGATCTTGCCGGTCGTCAGTTGCAGCAGCTCCAACCGCCAGCCGCCCTCGCGATGCGCTGCGTAGACGACCTCCTCGCCATCGGGACGGACCCGCGGCGAGCTGTAGACCACGTCGATGCCCGGCTCCGTCAGTGACGTCAGCGTCCCGGTCGCCAGGTCGACCAGAACGAGCTGGGTCCTCCCGCCGCGGCTGCGGACCGCGACCGCGCGGCGGCCATCGGAAAGGGGATCGGCGTCGCGAACGTCGGCGAGCGTGGTCAGCCTGTCGACCCGGCCACTCGAGGGGAACCATCGGAAGAGGTCGAAGTGCAGGAAGCCCTCGCGGTCCGGCATCCGATGCGCGAAGACGAGCGACTTCCCGTCGGGGGACCAGCGCGGCGACGCGATGTCGCCTCCATCCGTCATCGTGAGCGTGTGCGCCGGCTTGCGCGAGAGCGGGACTGTGCGGACCGGAGCGACGTCGTCCGGATCGCGTGCGAGGATCTTCTCGAGACGCTCGCGGACCTTCTTCTCCTCCTCCTCGGGCTCGCCGGTACTCCAGATGACGAGCTTCGCCGGCGTCCTGCGCTCGCGGATCACGATGGCGAGCTGCGTGCCGTCGGGCGACGCGGCCGGGTCCCCCGACGCGTATGCGGTCCGCTGGAACAACACTCCTTCATGAAGCTTCTGCACGCCGTCGATCGTCATCGCCGCGGCGGCCAGCTCCGCTGTGAAGCGCCCGTACATCCGCTCCGGCTTTTCGCCGAACACTCCCGCGAAGGCGTCGTCGAACGATCGGCGTTCGCGTGCGGTCATCCGCGCCCACAGCCTGCGAAGGGACTCCTGGCCGTTCCTCTCTTCGAGCCACTCGAGGAAGGCCGAGCCGGCGAGATAGGCCATCGACATGCCGAGAAATCGCTGGTCGGAGTCGAGTCGATCGTAGGAAGGGAGACGGCCCTCCTGGGCCCAGCGCCGGAGAACCAGAGAGCGCAGCGAGCTGCCCGGCCTTCCCGATCCGGTGAGGCGTCCTTCGATCACGGTCGCGTAGCCTTCGAGCACCCACCGCGGTGCACGGCGCGAGACCGGATTGAGAGGCAGGACCGACTTCTCCAGGAGCCGGTCGAGCGGATTGCGGGACGGCCGCAGCATGTGGATCAGGTGCGCGACTTCGTGGACCGCGAGCAGGTCGATCCAGCTCTCGTAGGTACCGATCTGCTCGTCCGGCCCGGGAGGCTCCGCGTAGAAGACCATCCGCGGCGAATCGAGGAGAGGGAGCGCCATGCCGTTCGCCTGCGCCACCGGATTCGTGATGATCACGTCGATCGTCTGAGGAGGCTCGAACCCGACTTCGCGGACGACCGCCGTACGGATCGACTCGAGCCGCGACGCCGCGCGTCCCGCCCACTCCGCGTACTCGCCCGGGTAGTGAACGCGGAAGTGCTCCGTCTCAATCGTCTGCCAGTCGGCGGAGGGCCCCTGCGCCGCCATCGGAACAGAGAGCGTCAGGAGAAGAAGGGCCGGGAAGAAGATGCGCATCGTCCCGTAGTGTACGGGGTCGATGCGGTCAGCCACGCTGCCGGCGCCGAACCGCGCGCGGAACCGCTGCAGGTGGGGAAGTCATCGGCGGCGGCCGGAAGAGCCACCAGAGGGCGAATGCGAACCCGTAGACCCCGGCAACGCTGTAGAAGTACGGCGCCGCTCCCCAGAACGATCGCGCGATCACTCCATAGTTCGCCTCGCTCCACGAGCCGAAGTTCAGGGCGTAGTGGGCCTTCACGAACGACACCACCGCAAAGACGTGGACGAAGAGCAGAAGGCACGACGCCCCGAGGAGCCCGAACAAGTTCCGGTTCGACAGGGGGCGCCTTGTGGCCGCGAACAGGGTCACCAGCAGGATGACGTTGAAGGTGAGGTCGGTCGACTCGATGGCCAGGCGTCCCGGGGCCGGAGGAAAGTCGATCCGGTCCACCGCGATCAGCGTTCCCTGCACGGTGAGGACCGTTGCGGATGGCCATTCACCGGCGTGGATGGCTGCCTCGCTGACCCCGGCCAGCAGCCTTGCGTAGGGAGCGGAGAGTCCCAGCCAGACCAACAGCGCGATGAGGAAGCCGGCCGCTCCGTTAGCGGCCGGCTTCAACAGGTCGCTTCGCAAACTTCACGCTCCAGAAAACGAACATGGCCAGGGCGGCGAGGATCACGAGGCTCTGCCACACCGCCACGTGAACGACGTCGAAGACCTTGCGATGGTGCTGACCCAGCCACACCAGGGAGCTGACGCGCACGAGATTGATGATCTGAATCCCCACGCTGACCGCGACCAGGCCCGACAGACGGGACACGACCGTGGCCGGGAACGCGATCATGGCTGCCGCGACGAGCAGCATCGCCTCTACGCCGTTGCAGCCGTTGCGGACGTCGAGGGCGAAGCCGGTCGTGTGAATCACCGTTCCAGCCACCTCGATCGGCTCCCGGATTCCGTGCAGGATGAGCGCGGAGGCGCGTACGACGAGCTCGGTGAACGGCACGATCACGTGCGTGTTCACCGGCTCGAGGGCCACCACGAAGTAGAAGACTATGAGGGCCACCAGAAACCGGGCTACGAAGACGTAGCCCGGTTTCCGTCGTTGGGTCTGCACCATCAGTTCAGGCCGTCTACAGCGTGAAGCGATTGACCAGGAGCACGCCCGCGCCTGCCAGCAGCAGGATGAGAATCCCGAGACCGACCGTGCCGAGCGTGTCGCCTCCCACCGCCGCCGTCGCGCCGAGGGTATAGGTCCGCGAGCCTGCGCAGCCGGCGGAGTCGGTCGCTGTGATCGTGAAGGTAGCCGGCCCTATCGAGGTCGGAGTTCCTGACAGGACTCCTGTCGGGGTCAGGGTCAGTCCGGGGAGAAGCGAGCCGATGACTGAAAACGTGTACGGCCCCGTTCCGCCACTGGCCGTCATCTGCACCGGTCCGAAAGGATTCCCGACCGAGGCCGGCGGAAGCGCCGCGGGCCCGACGGTGATGACCGGACAGTTCGCCAGGAGCGAGTAGATCCGGGTCCCGATGCAGCCGGCGGCGTCGGTGGCGGTCACGGTGAACGTGTAACTGCCGTTCAGCGTCGGAGTGCCGGAGAGCACGCCGCCCGGAGTGAGCGTCAGCCCCGGAGGAAGAGCGCCGGCGGTGATGGCGTACGTATAGGGCGCCGTTCCACCGGCGGCGGTGATGGTGACCGGACCGTAGGCGGTTCCGGTCGTCGCCGGGGGGAGGATGGCCGGGGACAACGTGATGACGGGACAACCGGCCAGGTTGATGACGATCGTGTAGAGCCGGGAACCTAAACAGCCGACCGCGTCGGTCGCCTGGACGGTGAAGGTATAGCTCCCTGCCGTGGTCGGAGCTCCGGAGATCAGTCCGGCGGCGGAGAGAACCAGGCCGGGTGGGAGAGCGCCCGAGAGGATGGAGTAGGTGTAGGGCGCCGTTCCGCCGGCCGCCGTGATGGTCTGAGCGTAGGCCGCTCCGACTGTGCCGTCAGGAAGCGTGGCCGGCGCGAGGGTGATCGGGGGGCAAAGCGGACAGACGGACACCGCGTTGGTGTCGAGGGTGACCGCGCCGTTGCGGGCCAGCAGCCTGCCCGAGACGCTCGCGCCGGTCGTGGCGGTGATGCTGGTCAGGGCGAGGATGTTCCCGGCGAATGCCGTGGCTGTTCCGAGGGTGGCGGAGCTCCCCACCTGCCAGTAGATGTTGCAGTTGTTACCGCTGTTGATGACGCGAACGATCGAATTGCTCGCCGTGGTCAAGGTGCTGCCGATCTGGAAGATGAACTGAGCGCCGGGGTTCCCCTGAGCGTCGAGTGTCAGTGTGCCGGTCAACTGAGCCGACGTCGCGAAGCAATACACACCGGCCGTCAGCGTCATGCCGCCGAGATCCTGCCCAGTGAGAACGGTGTTGCAGGCCAGGCCCGCGAGCCCGTTATAGGCAAAGGTGACGTCGTTCTGCGCCGTACTTGCGACGGCGTCGTTCGAGTGAGTCGTCCCGCCGACCACGCTGCCGGGCGGAAAGCCTGTGATGGCGGTGCCGGGACTGACTCCGACGTCTCCCCTGATGACTGATGGCCCCGTGTTGGTGACCGTCGAACCGGCAAGAACGCCGAAGCTCGACGAAGTGCCGAGCGTGGGAGCCTGCGCCGATACGGGGGCGGCGGCGAACAGTAATGTGACCAAGGTCGCGTAGACAAGGAGTCTCGACTCGATCGATTTCATGGGAATCCCCTTTGCGTTTGGGTGAGCGATGCCGGCGAGGAACGAACTCCACGCCGAGCGGCGCGCCTGAAAAGAACTTCGCGCAGTAACCTGTTCGGACCAGTTCCGGGTTACTCGTCTGAGAGCGTGAAGCGGCGGAAAGGCGTTGGGGGTGGCTTTGGACCGCAAGCCACCTACGCACCGTCGCAGCAAGGGGTCAGGCGTGTATGACAAAAAGCTATGCCCGTGCCGTGCCACTTGTAAAGAGGATGCCGGACGTCTCCACGGACGGACAGCGGAGCGGTCAGCGGCTGACGGCTTTGGGGCGGCGGGTGCCGGGGTGGATGCGGAGGGTCTCGAGGCGCGCTTCGACCGCGGCCTGGGCGCGCTCGGTGGCCTTCTCGTCGTTGAGGAGGTAGTAGGCGAAGTTGGCGCCGAAGAAGAGCGCGTTGAGCTCGAAGGCGATCTGCGAGGCATCGATCTCGGGGTCGATGTGCCCCTCGTCCTGGGCCATCTCGATCGCTTTCTGGAGGGCCGCGATCCAGTCGTTCATCATCCCGCGGACCAGGTCGCGGATCGCGCCCGGCCGGCCGTCGAACTCGAACGATGCGGCGGCGAAGAAGCAGCCGCCGGGAAAGACGCCGCGCCTGACGTAGGAGAGCCAGGCGCGGCAGATCGCCATCAGTCTCGGGTAGCCGCGAGGCTCCTCGAGCGCGGGGCGGAAGATCTCGGCGATGTAGCGCTCGGCCGCCGCCTCGATCGTCGCCAGCTGCAGCTCCTCCTTGGAGCCGAAGTGCGCGAAGAGGCCGCTCTTCGACATCCCGAGCTCGTCCGCGAGGCGCCCGATCGTCAGGCCCGCGAGGCCTTCGAGCGATGCGATGTCGACGGCGCGCTCGACGATGCTCTGGCGCGTCCGTTCACCTTTCATGCGTAGGCGAAGAGGTCCTTCTCGAGGCTCCGGTGGGTTGCACGGAAGCGATCATCCCACGGCTGGGGCGCGCGCGAGTGCGGGTCGACGTTCAGGACGGTGCGTTCGCCGCGGGCGTAGGGGACGCTGCCGTCTTCGCTCGACACGAGGAAGCCGTAGGTGCAGCTGAAGCTCCCGATGTCATCGACCCAGAGGTCGACGCGGAGGGTGGTGGGCCCGGCGACCGGATTCATCTGCTCGAGGCAGCAGTCGCCGGCGAGCGGGGCGCGGCTGTCGAGCGCGATGATCGCATGGTCGACATGCTCGGCGATCTGGCAATTGGTCAGCGTCTGGGTGGAGGAGTTGACGGGGGAGAAGAAGACGAATTTCTGGTTGATCGGGTCGTAGGCAAAGGCCATGGTTCAGGTCCTCCGATTGTGCTGCCGACAAAATAGCACGAACGTTCGTTTTTGCAAGAGGAGCCACGGGAACAAAACGGAAAACGGCGCGTAACACCCGCCAGCGTCACAAGCTCGTCCATCCGCACCGACAGACAATCCCACGTCCAAACCCGTCCATTCGCACCGACAGACATCCACGTCACAGGAGGAGCGCGCATGACCGACAACTCCGGTCTCACCCGGCGTACCGTACTCGGCGCCGGGGCCGCGGCCATTGCCACCGTCGCGGTATCGGATCTTTTCCACGTCTCTTCGGTCTTCGCCAGCACAGGCCCGGTTCCCGGCATCGGCTACTTCAGCCGCTTCGGAGTCGACGAGAAGCTGATCCGCAGCACGATCGCGACCGCGATGTCGCGCGGCGGCGACTACGCCGACGTCTTCTTCCAGCACCGCGTCTCCAACAACCTCGCGCTCGAGGACGGGGCCGTGAACCGCGCGTTCGCGAACGTCGGCCTCGGCGTCGGCGTCCGCGTGGTGAAGGGCGACCAGACCGGCTACGGCTTCACCGAGGACATCACCGCGGAGGGGCTGCAGCGGGCGGCCGTCACGGCGGCGGCGATCGCGGACGGACCCGCGAAGGCAGCGCCGGTCGAATTCCGCGTCAGCTCGAAGCCCGACCGCTACCCGATCAAGGTGCGGTGGGACGAGGTGCGGCCGCAGCAGAAGCTCGCGATCCTCAACGGGCTGAACGAGCAGGCGTTCAAGGCGGACGAGCGGATCAAGAAAGTGAACCTCGGCTTCATGGACCAGGCGAGCGTCATCCTCATCGCCGACTCGACCGGCCGCATCGTCGAAGACGCGCAGCCGATGACGAGTCTCTACCTCGCCTGCGTCGCCGAGCAGGGCGGCAAGCGGGAGAACAACAGCGTGAACCGCGCCGCGCGCGCGGACATCGCGTACTACACGCCCGAGCGTCTCGACAGGATGGTCAAGGACGTCGTCTCGAAGACGATGGTCCTGTTCGACGCCGTCCAGCCTCCCGCCGGCGAGATGCCGGTCGTGCTCGGCGCCGGATCGGCCGGCATCCTGCTCCACGAGGCGATCGGCCACGGCATGGAGGCCGACTTCAACCGCAAGGGAACCTCGATCTTCTCGGACAAGATCGGCAAGCCGGTGGCCAAGCCGTTCGTCAGCATCATCGACGAAGGGACGCAGGCGGGCGCCCGCGGCGCGATCAACATCGACGACGAAGGGAACCCGGCCGGCCGGACCATGCTCGTCGAGAACGGCACGCTGACGACCTATCTCCACGACTCGATCTCCGCGAAGCACTACGGCGTCAAGCCGACCGGCAACGGACGCCGCCAGGGCTACGAGCACGCGCCGATCCCGCGCATGCGCTCGACCTACATGGCTCCCGGACCGCACAAGCGGGACGAGATCATCGCCTCGGTCAAGAACGGGATCTACTGCGATCACTTCTCGAACGGCCAGGTCAACATCGGCGCCGGTGACTTCACCTTCTTCGTGAAGAACGGTTACCTGATCGAAGACGGCAAGCTCACCAAGCCGATCAAGGACGTGAACATCATCGGCAACGGTCCGAAGGTGCTCGAGCTCATCGACATGGTGGCCGATGACCTCAAGATCGACGAAGGCGGCTGGACCTGCGGCAAGGACGGGCAGAGCGTCCCGGTGTCGCAGGGTCTGCCGACGGTGCGCGTCTCCTCGATCACGGTCGGCGGGCGCGCGCAGGCGAAGAAGGCGTAAGGAGCCGGACCGATGAGTACGACGAAAAGCAAAGAACAGGACATGCTCGCGGTCGCGCAGTCTTGCGTCACGATCGCGAAGGCCGGCGGTGCGAAGGACGCCGCGGCACGCGCTTACCGCGTGCGCGACGTCTCGCTCGACTGGCGCGACGGGAAGCCGGAGAAGATCAGCGAGTCGACGACGCGCGGCGTGAGCCTCCAGCTCTACGTCGACGGCCGCTACTCGAGCGTGTCGACGAGCGACCTCCGACCCGAAGCTCTCAAGACGTTCATCAACGACTCGATCGCCATCTCGAAGGCGATCGCTGCCGACCCGTTCCGCGCGCTTCCCGACCCGGCGCTCTACAAAGGGCAGTCGGCGGCCGACCTCAAGCTCGAGGACCCGGCCTACGGGACCGTCACGCCCGACCAGGGGAAGAAGCTCGCGAAGACGGTGGCCGACGCTGCGCGAGCCGTCAAAGGCGCGGAGGCGATCCTGTCGGTGACCTCATCGTTCTCGACGAACCTCGTCGAGAACTGGATGGTCACTTCGAACGGGTTCTCCGGCGCGAACCGAGGAACGCAGTTCTTCGTCGCGGCGCAGGTGAGCGTCAAGGACGCGGACGGACGGCGTCCCGAGGACTACGCATACGCCGGGTCACGCTTCATCGGCGAGCTGCCCGATCCGGCATCGATCGGCAAGGCCGCAGCGATGCGCGCCCTCAGCCGCCTCGGCTCGAAGAAGGGCGAGTCGGCAGCCACGGTGGTCGCGATCGACAACCGCGCAGTCGGCCGCCTTCTCGGCTACCTCTCACAGCCGATGTCGGCTGCAGCGCTCCAGCAGAAGCGCTCGTTCTACGACGGCAAGATCGGCGAGCAGATCACCAGCCCGCTGCTGTCGATCACCGACGACCCGCTCATCCCGAAAGGGTTCGCATCGAGGAAGTACGACGCGGAGGGGATCGCGGCGAAACAGCGGCCCATCATCGAGAACGGCGTCCTCAAGAGCTTCTTCGTCGACACCTACTACGGCCGCAAGCTGAAGATGGCGCCGACGAGCGGCTCCCCGTCGAACTTCTCCTGGAAGCTCGGCGCGAAGTCGCAGAAGGAGCTCCTGGCCGACATGAAGGACGGGATCCTCGTGACCGACTTCATCGGCGGTAACTCGAACTCCGGGACCGGCGACTTCTCGGTCGGCGTCCTCGGCTTCCGCGTCCGGGGGGGCGAGATCGCCGAGCCGATCGGCGAGATGAACATCTCCGGGAACCATCTCGAGTTCTGGAAGAAGCTCGTCGCCGTCGGGAACGACCCGTTCCCCTACTCGGCGATGCGCACCCCGACCCTCGTGTTCGACGCGGTCTCGGTGGCGGGGACGTAGTCCTTTCACGCTGCAGTCTGGAAAGGCCGCCCCTCGGGCGGCCTTTTTTTGTGCCGCGTGGAACGGTCAACCACAGAGGCACAGAGCACACAGAGGATCACGGAGGGGGATCTCTCGGCAAATCCTCTGTGCTGCCTCTGTGTCCTCTGTGCCTCTGTGGTGAACGGTGTCCGACGCTCGCGCCGCACCACGGCACCAAAGAAAACGGCCGCCCGAGGGCGGCCGTTGGATGGAAGACTGAGGGAGATCTCAGAACCGGTCGAGGATGTACGCCAGAGGATTGACGGCGTTGTTGTTCAGGCGCACTTCGTAGTGCAGGTGAGGACCGGTCGAGCGGCCGGTGGAGCCGACGTTGCCGATCACGTCGCCGCGCTTGACGCGCTGCCCGGCCCGGACGTTGAAGCTGTTCAGGTGGCCGTACCGGGTCGAATAGCCGTAGCCGTGGGCGATGAAGACGACCTTGCCGTAGCCGCTCGCCCACTCGGCCTTGATCACGAGACCGTCGGCGGGTGCCCTCACCGGCTGGCCGGCTGCGGACGAGATGTCGATCGCGTTGTGCTGTCCCGCCTGGCCCGTGAAGGGATCGGAACGTCCGCCGAAGCCGTCCGTGAGGATGCCGCGGACCGGAGCGATCGAGGGGGTCGAGGAGAGGAGGTGGTTCTGGGCGACGAACTTCTGCTCGAGAAGGTTGAGGTCCTTCTGGAGGGTGCGCGACCGGAAGCTCATCTTGTCGACGTCGTCGCTGTAGGGGTTGGAATTGAGCCCGTCGCTGCGGAGACCGCCGCTGCCGCCGCGGCTCGCCTCGTCGAGGGTCGTGATGCCGGCGATGATCGCCAGCTTGCGTGTCCGGTCCTCGACGGTGTGGAGCTGCGTCCGGAGCGACTGGACCGACTTGCTGAACTGCTCGTTGGCGTTCTGGAGCTCGCGGTTCTCCCGGCGGAGTTTCGACAATTCGTGGGTCTGGGACAGCGAGGTGAAGTACTGGACCGAGAAGAAGGTCGAGAGGCAGAGGGAGGAGGCCACCAGAGAGAGCGCCGAGAAGAGCAGCCGATGCGACACTTTCAACTTTCGGAATTTGGCCCGCGCATGCGGGACCAGAATGATCGTTGAATAGCGTTTATCCATGAATGCTCCCCTGAGTCGGAAAATCTTGAACGTGGACCGTTCGTGTCCGCGTATTCTGGTGAAAGGGGTACGGCGAGTCAACGGGAAACTGCCCGAAAACCACCCAACTTCGGAAGCACCTCGACACATCGTAAATGCCAGATATGACGCTACTTGCAGGCCTCATTTATGGCGTTATGTCATATTCGGACAACGAGGCGTGCATTTCTCGTCCATAAGCGCAAATAAGTTTCGGTATCACCCGAATGGCTGATCCACGAAACGTCACGAACGGGCGTGTCCTGGGTCACGCAATGGTAAAATTCGTGCCTCTTTCCCTCGACCTTCACCTTCGGGAGCCGAACGATGCGCGCTGACTGGCATACCTACTTCATGGGCATCGCCCACCAGGCCGCGACCCGCGCCACATGCCCGCGGAAGCACGTCGGCGCAGTAATCGTCCGCGATCGGACGGTCCTCTCGACCGGCTACAACGGCTCGATCCGCGGACTCCCCCATTGCGAGGACGCCGGCTGCATCATGGAGGACGGGCACTGCATCACGACCGTCCACGCCGAGGCAAACGCCATCCTCCAGGCGGCCAAGAACGGCGTCAGCGTCGACGGCGCCGAGCTCTACACGACCGCCTCCCCCTGTTGGAACTGCTTCAAGCTGATCGCGAACGCCGGCATCCGCCGCATCTACTTCGGGGAGTTCTACCGGGAAGAGCGCTCGCGCCAGGTGGCCAGGCAGATCGGGATCGAGCTGGTCGATCTCGAGATGCCGGGCGTTAGTCGCTAGTTGTTGGTCGTTAGTCGTTAGTTGGTCGTTAGTTGCCTCCCACGCGCGGCAATGAAAGACTGCGGGTGGATGCTCGCACTCGCTGCTGACACCTCCCTGCCCGTCCTATCGGTCGCCATCGTCTCCGACGCCGGCCTCGTCGGCTGCGTCGCCATGCAGGGGCACGGCTCGCGGAACGAGAAGCTCCTCCCCGCGATCGACTGGCTTCTCGCCGAGAACGGGATCGACCGGCGGCAGATCGATCTCTTCGCGGTCACCCGCGGACCGGGGTCGTTCACCGGTGTGCGCATCGGTCTCGCGACGCTCCAGGGGCTTGCACTCGCGCTCGACAGGCCGCTTTGTGCGATGTCGACTCACGAGGCGGTCGGCCTTGCGCGGCCGCGCGACATCCGCACGGCGATCATCGACGACGCCGGCCGCGGCGAGCTCTACGCCTCGATCTTCGACGGAGGCTCGGAGATCGTCGCTCCCCGCCTCGTCACCGCCGTGGATCGCGATGCGCTCCTCGCCGGGGCAGACGTCATCGCGCTGTCGCGCTTCGCCCAGGACGAGAACGTGGCGGCCTGCTGCGCGCGCCGGGCGATCGAGCTCGAGGTTTCCGGGCGAGGCGGCGCCTACCGCGACGTGACCCCGATCTACGTCCGTCTCGCCGAAGCCGAGGTCAAGCTCCAGCAGAAGAATGGCTGAGGTCCTGATCGAGCCGGCAGGCGAAGGCGATCTCGACGCGGTCCAGCGGATCGAGGAAGGGTCGTTCCCTTCGCCGTGGAGGCGGGAGTTCTTCGAGACCGAGATCGGCGCGGACGGCCGTCTGAACCTCGTGGCCCGCATCGACGCCGTCGTCGTCGGCTACCTCTTCGCGATGTGGATCTTCGACGAGCTCCACGTGAACAAGATCGCCGTCGAAGAGGGCTGCCGTCGCCAGGGCGTCGCGGACGCACTCATGGACGAATGCTTCGCCTTCGCCCGCGACCACGACGTCAGGACCATCACTCTCGAGGTCAGGCTCTCCAACACCGGCGCCCAGCGCTTCTACGAGCATCTGCACTTCAAGGCGACGTACATGCGGCCGCGCTACTACCCGGACGGAGAAGCGGCCGTCGTGATGACCCGGAACGTGTGAGAAGTATGAAGTATGACAATTAGATGCGTTAACTGATGCTTATTTTTCGCACTTCGTACTTCTTACTTCTATCTCACTCCTCCCTGATCGCTGCGATCGGATCGAGCTTCGACGCGATCCAGGCGGGATACCACGTCGCGAGGACCGAGAGGCAGACCGCGATGACGTTCACGCCGACGATGTCGCCGAGGTCGAGGCGGAACGGGAGGTAGCTGACGAAGTAGACGTCCGAGGGGAGCGGGACGAGATGGAACCGGTCGGCGGCCCACGAAAGCCCGAGTCCGAAGACGTTGCCCAGGACGGTGCCGGTCAGCCCGATCAGCAGTCCGACCTCGAGGAAGAGCCTGAGGATGCTCCTGTCGGTTGCGCCGAGGGTCCGCAGCACGCCGACCGCCGGGCGCTTCTCGAGGATCAGCATCGACAGCGAGGAGACGAGGTTCAGCGCGGCGACGAGGATGATCAGCGAGATGGTCGCGAACATCACGATCTTCTCGAGCCGGAGCGCGAGGAAGAGCGGCCGGTTCACTTCCTTCCACGTCTTGAACTGCGCCTGCGGGAAGCGCGCGGCGAGCGCCGCCTGCACCGCGTCGGCCCGCTCGGCCGGCCCGTACATCTGAATCCCCGTCGGCTCGCCTCCCGTCCCGAACAGGTTCGCGGCCTCGGTTTGTACGAGCCACGCGTCGGAGGCTTCCTCCTCCAGCGGCGCGGCGATCAGCCGGGCGATCCGGTATTTCTTCCAGACCGGAACCGGTCCGAACGGCGTCAGGCGTGAGCGCGGCGCGACCACGGTGATCTCGTCGCCGAGATCGAGAGAGAGGCCGGCCGCCGCTCCGCGGGTCAGGACGATGTCGGACGCGGGCGTGAAGTCGCGCACGGTCGAGGCGTCCTCCCCTTCGGGCAGACGCGACCCGAACGACGTCAGACGGAGCGGCCTTCCACGCTCCTCGAGCTCGTTCGCCCCCCACGCGATCCCCGACACGTGAGGCCGGATGTCGGTCATGCCGAGCCGCCGAGCCTCGGCCATCACCTCGTCCGCCGCACGGATGGTGTTCTTCCCGGCCGGCTCGACGAGGACCTGCGGGCTCGAGCTCATCAGGCGCGACTTGATCTGCGTCTGGAGACCGGTCAGCAGCGCGATCGAGATCAGGAGCGTCGCAACCCCGACCGCCAGCCCGAGCATGCTGATCAGCGACAGGAACGCCGTGTGCGCCTGCTTGCGCGCAGTCCAGAGGTACCGACGGGCGATGCGGGACTCGAAGGCCACTGGAGGGATTCTATGGCGAATGAGTAGGACGAATGGGACCTATGGGACCTATGGGACCAATAGGACCTATGGGAGCCCACCCACCCGGTGCGAACTCAACCTCTGGGTCCGACCTATTGGTCCTATAGGTCCCATAGGTCCCATTCGTCCTATCCCTTCACGGGCCGCATGAGAGGAAACAGGATCACGTCCCTGATCGACGACGAGCCGGTGAGGAGCATCGCGAGGCGGTCGATGCCCATCCCTTCGCCGCCGGTCGGCGGCATCGCGTGCTCGAGGGCGCGCACGTAGTCGTCGTCGGCCTGATGCGCTTCGTCGTCGCCCCGCTCGCGCTCTGCGATCTGCTGCTGGAAGCGGCGGTTCTGCTCGTCGGCGTCGTTGAGCTCGGAGAAGGCGTTCGCGATCTCCATCCCTCCGGCGTAGAGCTCGAACCGCTCGACGTAGCGCGGGTCGTCCTTCCGTTGTTTCGACAGTGGCGAGACCTCGACCGGGAAGTCGGTGATGAACGTCGGCTGGATCAGGAACTCCTCGGCGACCGACTCGAACAGTTCCGCGATGAGCTTCCCGTCGTTCATCGCCTCGATCTGCTGCTGCGGAGTCATCGTCGTTCCGTGCGTCGCGTCGGACTTCACGGGGCGATGCTCGCCGTGCTCGAGCACGAGCTGCACGAGTTTCGCGCGGTCGTCGAGCCAGGCCGGATCGACCACGAACCCCTTCTTCGCCGCGAAGTGGACGATCGCCTCTTTCATCGTGAAGCGGGCGAACGGAGCGGCAAAGTTGATCGTGTGGCCGCGGAACTCGACCGAGTCGCCCCCCTTGATCTCGCGCACGAGACCGCTCAGCAGCTCCTCGGATTCCGCGATGAGGTCGTTGTAGTCCGCGTAAGCCTGGTAGAACTCGAGCATCGTGAACTCGGGGTTGTGCTGCGTCGAGATCCCCTCGTTCCTGAAGTTGCGGTTGATCTCGTAGACGCGCGAGAGCCCTCCGACGATGAGGCGCTTGAGATAGAGCTCTGGGGCAATGCGGAGAAAGAGGTCGATGTCGAGCGCGTTGTGGTGCGTCACGAAGGGGCGTGCCGCGGCGCCGCCCGCGATCGGCTGCATCATCGGCGTCTCGACCTCGATGAAGTCGTGCTCGTCGAACCAGCGGCGGATGTACGACACGATCTTCGCGCGCGTGATGAACGTCGCCTTCACGTCGTCGTTGACGATGAGGTCGACGTAGCGCTGCCGGTAGCGCTGCTCGAGATCGGTGAGGCCGTGCCACTTGCCCGGGAGCGGACGGAGCGCCTTCGCGAGGAAGTCGATCTTCTCCGCCTTGACCGAGAGCTCGTTCGTCTTCGTGCGGAAGACGACGCCTTCGGCCGAGATCCAGTCGCCCGCGTCGAGATTCTTGTAGAGCTGCCACTCGCGCTCGGAGAGTGCGTCCTTCCGGCAGTAGAGCTGGATCCGGCCGGTGCGCTCCGACAGGACCAGAAACGCGGTCTTGCCGAACTCGCGGACGGTGAGGATGCGGCCGGCGATCTTCACGCGGACCGGAGCCTGCTCGAGCTCCGCGGCGGTGCGCGCGTCGTGCTGCGCGACGACGCTCTCGATCGTGGTGTCGACGTCGGCGCGGGTCGGGAACGCGTCGTAGCCGAGGGCGACGATCCGCTCGAGCTTCTCGCGGCGGACTCGGATCAGCTCGGATTCGGGGACTTCGGGTTGGGTCTGCTGCTCGTGGTCGGACACGGTTTCTCCGGGGCGGGCCCCATCCGGGCCCGTCCGCTTCATCAAAGTTTTGCGAGTGAGGCGGCAGCTTCTTCGAGAAGCTCGAGGCTCGTCGAATAGGACATCCTGAGGTGACCTTCGCCTTCGGGGCCGAACACGACGCCGGGGACGGATGCGATGGACGCGCGATCGAGGATCTGTTCCATCGCGCTCCACGAGTCGTTGCCGAAGCGCCCGCGGATGTTCGGGAAGACGTAGAAGGCTCCCGCCGGAGCGGGACAGTCGATCCCCGCCTTCTGCAGGGCAGTCACGAGGAGGTCGCGTCGCTTCCTGTACTCGGCCCGGACGGGGGCGAAGAAATGTGGATCGTGGCGCATCGCGGCGACAGCGGCCCACTGGGTCGGCGTCGACACGCCGTTGACGCTGTTGAGGACCAGTTTGCGGAGCATCTCCATGAGGGCGAGCGGAGCGGCGAGGTAGCCCACCCTCCAGCCGGTCATCGAGAAGCTCTTGCTGAGCGTGTAGCAGCTCACGGTCCGCTCGACCATGTCGGGAAGCGAAGCGATGGAGAGGTGCTCGCCGTCGTAGACGAGGTCTTCGTAGGCCTCGTCCGAGATCACGATCAGGTTCTTCGCCTTCGCGACGTCGGCGATCGCCTCGAGCTGCCGGCGGGTGAAGACGTCGCCTGTGGGATTCGCGGGGGTGTTCACGTAGATCAGGCGGGTCCGCGGGGTGAGTCCGCGCTCGATCGCAGCGCGCAGGTCGCCATCGCCCCGCAGTTCGTCGAGCGACACCGTGACCGGCTGCCCGCCCGAGTACGTCACGAGGTCGCGGATCGGCGTCCAGTACGGCGAGAAGAAGAGGACCTCGTCGCCGGGATTGACGGTCGCCTGGAACGCGCAGAACAGGGCATGCAGGCCGCCGGCGGTCACGATCAGGTGATCGGGCGAGACGTTGATTCCGTTCTTCACGGAGAGCTTGTCGTGGATCGCGCGGACGAGCTCGGGGATGCCGGAGGACGGCGCGTAGCGGGTATGGTCGGCGTCGAGCGCCTGCTTCATCGCATCCTTGATGAACGTGGGCGTCGGCATGAACGGCTCGCCGCCCTCGAGCTGGATGACGCGCATACCGCGCGCCCGCATCTCGAGCACGCGGTTACGGATCTTGACGATGTCGGAGAAGCCCAGAAGCGCCGAGCGCTCAGCCGGCTGGATGGGTGCGTCGTGCAACAGTTCCCCCCGCGAAAGAGGCGCATTGTAACCGAGGGGCCGCGCATCGGCGGGCAGCGGTTCAGAGGGTCTGGCGGGAGAGGGAAGGCACGCGGAAGCGGCGGGGCAGAGCCGGGAGACGACGGCTCAATGCACCAGCGAAACGGCTGCGCTCGCGTTGGGGACGAGGGTCAGAGGTTGGACCCGCGCGACCGGGGGAGCATCGCCGTCCGCCGGCCGCGAGGGCCGGCGAACGTCGATCATGGTACGGCTCGCTGACGCGGCGCCGGGCGGAGGAGGGGTCTGCTGAACCGCCGGGTCGGTCGGCGGCGGAGCAGGAGTGATGATCTCCTCCGGCTTCGCCTGCGGCGACGGTGCCTCGATCACACGGTCGACGTAGCCGGGCGGCGCCGGCTGGAATCTCATGCCCTGTTCCGCGTGCTGCCGCGGATAGAGCTTGATGAGAGCGCGGTGGATGAGCCGCGAATTGACGACGCCGGGGTTGACCCGCACATCGAGCATCTTCGGGTTGTGCTTGAGCGCCTTCGCGTAGTAGTCGATCGCGCGTGTGGTGTTCCCGGCCTTCTCTTCGATCAGCCCGAGATTGAACAGCGCGGCCGGGTGCCCCGGCTTGAGCCGGATGGTCCGGCGGAATGCCGACCTCGCGGCGGTCTCCTCGCCGGCCGCCGCGTGCGCCAGCCCGAGGTTGTACCAGGCCGGATAGAACTTGCGGTCGGCGTCGATCGCCCGCTCGAACTCGCGCTCGGCGTCTTTCGGGAAGCCCTTCTGGATGAGGAGCGCGCCGAGCTCGTTGTGCAGGGAACTGGCCTGCGGGTTCGCCTCGAGTCCATCGAGGGTCTGCTGGATGCGTACGTCGAGAGGCGATGAGCCGTCGAGGTACTTCGCGTAGAACGGCGGCTGCTCGTAAGGGTTGTCGTTGCGGTTCGGGAGGAGCGTGCAGCCTGTGACCGCGAGGGTCAGCGCTCCGATAAGTAGTAGACGGTTCATTCGTCAGTCCTGAATTGGTTTGGCTTTGAGCTTCACTTTGCCGTCGACCGTCTCCACGCGGAAGGCGACGGCCTTGACGTTGTACTTGTTCCTGAGCACGGCGCTCTGCTGATCGACCATGGCTGCCAGTTGGTCCATCGTCAGAGAGGTCGGCTTGCCGAGCTTCGACTGCTCTTCTGAGATCTTCGCGAAGAGCCGGCGCATCTCGTCGCCGTTCTCACCCGGTGCCACTCTTACATACGGATCGTCCTCCGCCGACGTTACGCGCGGGGCCGCCGGTTTCGGCGTCGGGGCCGCCGGCTCGGCGAGCGCGCGGACGCGAGTCCTGTAGTCGAGTGGTCCCTCTTCCTTCTCGCGCATCTTCCGGCCCCACATCTCGCGGAACTGGTTGAAGCGCGACATGATCGTGTTGAAGCGGAAGCGGCGCGTGTTGTCGCGCATCTTCTGCTTGTTGAGCTCGTGGATGAAGCCTTCGACCTTGTGCCGCTCGAAGCTCGGTGGCGTCTTAATGATCCCGGCGAAGAACTGGTCGTACTTGTTCTTCAGTTTCCGGATGTCTTCCTCGAGCCGGTCGAGCTCATCGTCCTGTTTGATCACGCTGGTCGGTCTCTTCGAGGGGCGGACGTGGCAGGCCGGCGCCCTCCACTTACAATACGCGGTCCGAGGTCATATGGCTAAATCGCAGAGCGGGACTCACGATTCCGGACGGTCCACGCTCCGCTCGCTTCCGTCGATCGACCGTCTGCTGTCGTCTCCCGACCTGTCCGGGCTCATCTCACGATATGGGCGCGAGGAGGTCAAGAAATCGATCGTCGCGCACGTGGCGCGGCTGCGGGCCGGGAAGCTGCCGTACGACCCGGTGGCGGCCGTGGACGAGGTCTCGACGACGTTGTCCGTCTCGACCGGCAGCACCCTCCGCCGCGTCATCAACGGCAGCGGCGTCGTAATCCACACGAACCTCGGCCGCGCACCGATCGATCCCGAGATCTGGCGCGAAGCGGGCGAGATCGCCACCTCCTACTCGAACCTCGAGTTCGAACTCGGAGCCGGCGCGCGCGGCGCGCGCGACGAGCACCTGACGGCGATCTGCCGCACGCTGTTCGACTGCGAGGCAGCGATCCTCACGAACAACAACGCCGCCGGCACGATGCTGGCCCTGGCCACGCTCGCAGCCCGGCGCGAGGTGATCGTCTCGCGGGGCGAGCTCGTCGAGATCGGCGGCGCCTTCCGCGTCCCCGACGTCATCCAGCAGGGCGGCGCGCTCCTGCGCGAGGTCGGCACGACGAACC
>JBAQWH010000402.1:0-1578 GCA_049298815.1 Thermoanaerobaculia bacterium
ATTCCGCACCGTCCGCGACGTCACGCCCAGCATGGCCGCGACTTCGTCCTGGGAGTAATGCGTCTCAATCACCGGCGCGCCGCTGTTCAATGGTTCCTCCCGCAGCTGCCGCCGCCGAGAATCCGCCGCAGACCGTGCCCGACGATGAAGAGAACGAACTCGCCGTGATACTGCCGCGCGACCTTTTCCCACTCGATCCACTCCGCCGGCGGCAGCGTCACCTCGAGCGACCCGAGAAACTCCGCGATCGCGCGTCCCTCAGCGTCCCGCGTCGCCTGCTCCATCGCCGCCCGCATCCCTTTCCCGAGCATCGGCGCCACTTCCGCCCAGGCCGCGCAGGCCGCCGCTTCCGCGTGATCCCGAATCCGGACCTCGAGCGCGCGCGTCATCGCACCCTCCGGAACCGGCCCGTCGTTTCGTCGAGCGCGGCGATCGCGAGTTGATGATTCGCGTACCCGGCCGCGTAGGCGATCAATTCATAGAGCTGCTTCGCGAGCTCGCGCCGCTCCGAAGGATCCCGACGTCCGTCCGCATCGGCCGCGGCTCGAGCGCTGACGACGTCCGCGAATTCGCGCAGCAGCGCCGCGAAATCGACGTCGTCACGAACCTCGACGTTCGATCGATAGGCGATGATCCCCAGGCGCCGGCAGACCGCGAAAATCGGATCGTCCGCCTTCCTGTTGCCGTTCGCCCGCAGCCGCTCGACGACTTCCGCCGACGTCTGGAACGGATTCCGCCGCGCGCCGGTCCGCCACTCGTCGACGTTCTGCCGCGGCATCCCGATCGCGGCCGCGATCGACGTGACGTCGCCATGCTCGAGCGTCTCGTCGATCACTTCCGTCAGGTTCGGGAAGGTGCCATGTTCTCCGGTTCGCATCGTGCCCACCTCGAGAAAAAGCCGCATATTGGGAGTGCTATGAAGAGGAAGGAATTCGATACACGCGGCGCACGTGGTCCTCGTCCTGATTCAGCAGGCGCGCGATCGCGGCGACCTGTTCGGAATCGAGGACAACCCCATACCGCCGCGCACCCGCTCCGCGCGAGCTGGCAGCGATCAGCGCCGACATCTTGAATCGCGAAAATCGCGGAATGTCGGCCGCCACCGCGTACTTTTTCCGCCCCGTCGCCGCGCAGTACTCCGCGACGTCCCGAAATCGCTTGTCGCTCATAACCAACACCAATATACGCTCGCTGTTGGCTCCGTGCAACAATATTTTTGCTAGCGTGTTCGACAGAGCAAACACCGCAATGGAACGACTCGAAGAGGAATGCCGCCGTCTGATGACCGCCCGCGGAATCGACGACGTCGCCACCCTTGCCGAGCGCGCCGGCGTCAATCGATCGCACGTTTACCAGGTCTGGAAACCCGGCGGAGATCGACGCGCGAGCGTCGACACCATCGCCCGGCTCGCGCACGCCCTCGGCGTCTCCATCGGCACACTTCTCGGCGAACGCGCGCCGGCGGCCGCGCACCAGCGCCTGATCGCTATGCTCGAGACGTTGTCCGCGCGCGAGCGCGCGCGATTCCTCGAGCTCCTCGGCGCCGTCGCCGACAGCGTCGCGGAGAATCCCGCAAAC
>JBAQWH010000403.1:0-2640 GCA_049298815.1 Thermoanaerobaculia bacterium
GTCGCACAGGGCGTGCTCGGGATCGTGGTGCACCTCGATCAGGAGGCCGTCGGCGCCGGCTGCGACGGCGGCCTTCGACAGCGCCGGCACGCGGTTGCGCACGCCCGCGGCATGCGACGGATCGACGATGACCGGCAGATGCGAGAGCTCCTGCACGACGCCGATCGCCGAGATGTCGAGCGTGTTCCGCGTCGCAGTCTCGAAGGTCCGGATGCCGCGCTCGCAGAGGATCACGTCGCGGTTGCCGCCCGCGAGGATGTACTCGCTCGCGAACAGCCACTCGTCGATGGTCGCCGACATGCCGCGCTTCAGGAGCACCGGCGTGCGCGTCGCGCCGAGCGCTACGAGCAGGTTGAAGTTCTGCATGTTGCGCGCACCGACCTGGAGGATGTCGACATACGGCAGCATCCCGTCGATCTGGCTGGCGTCCATCACTTCCGAAACGATGGCGAGTCCGAACGCGTCGCCCGCGGCGCGCAGCAGCTTCAGCGCCTCGACGCCGAGCCCCTGGAACGAATAGGGGGACGTCCGCGGCTTGTACGCGCCGCCGCGCAGGACGCGTGCTCCCGCGGCTGCGACGCGCTCGGCGATCGCGAACAGCTGCGTCTTCGATTCGACCGTGCAGGGGCCGGCCATCAGCACCACGTCGTCGCCTCCGATCACGACGTCGCGGACCGCGACGACGGTCCTCTCGTCGCATGTGGAGCGGAGCGCCAGACGCGGTGCCGACTTCATCGTCAGCACCGGTGCGAGGTCACATTCGAAATCGGGCTCGGGTCTCATCGATGCGGTCATCGGGTGGCCTCACGGTCGGTCGTAGTGGACGTTTCTTGCGAGCGGAGGCCGGCGAGGCGGAGAAAAGCCTCCACCAGAAGTTCGCCGCATTCGGAGCCGTACGACTCCGGATGGAACTGCAGCCCGAACAGGTTCCGGGTGCGGTGCCGCACCGCCATGACCGTCCCGTCGTCGGTCTCGGCGTCGACGACGAGCTCGGACGGGAGAGACGCGCGGTTGATGGCGAGCGAGTGGTAGCGGGTGACGTTGAACCGCTCGGGCGCGGATGCGAACAGCCCCTCGCCGTTGTGACGGATCGCCGAGATCTTCCCGTGAACGGGAGCAGGCGCCCGCTCGATCGTTGCGCCGAACGCAGCGCCGATCGCCTGGTGACCGAGGCAGATGCCGAGGAGCGGGATGTCGTCGTTCGCACGGACGAGGTCGACGATGCGCCCCGCCTTCGACGGCTCACCCGGACCGGGAGAGATCAGGATGGCGCGCGGCTTCGCGTCGAGGAGGGCCTGCGGGTCGAACGCGTCGTTGCGTACGACGTCGAGCGTCTGGCCGCTCACCGTCTCGAACAGCTGCACGACGTTGAACGTGAACGAGTCGTAGTTGTCGATCATCACGATCATCGCGCCACCTCGTGCAGCACGACGCGGCTTCCCACACGTGCCGTCGCCAAGGCGACCGCGCGCTTCAGCGCGGCCGACTTCTGCATCGACTCGTCGTACTCGCGTCCCGGATCCGAGTCGAAGACGATTCCCGCGCCTGCCTGCAGCGACGCGATGCCGTCGCGCAGCACGACCGTGCGGATCGCGATGCAGGAGTCGAGCGACCCGCCGAAGGAGATGCAGGCAACGGCCCCTGCATAGATCTCGCGCCGCTCCGGCTCGAGCTCGTCGATGAGCTCCATCGCACGGATCTTCGGGGCGCCGCTGACCGTGCCGGCCGGGAAGGCCGCAAGGAGGAGGTCGACCGCACCGAGCCCGGGCCGGAGTTGGCCGCGAACGTTGCTGACCAGATGCATCACGTGGCTGTAACGCTCGATCGTGCAGAACTCTTCGACCACGACGGAGCCGGCTTCGCAGACCCGGCCGAGGTCGTTACGACCGAGGTCGACGAGCATCAGGTGCTCGGCGCGTTCCTTCGCGTCCGCGAGGAGGCTTTGCCCGAGCGCGGCATCCTCCGCAGGCGTGGCTCCGCGCGGTCGCGTCCCTGCAATCGGCCGCGTCTCGGCGACTCCGGTCCGGAGACGTACGAGCATCTCGGGTGAGGCGCCGACGATCGTGCAACCGCGGGTGCGGAGCAGGAACATGTAGGGCGACGGATTGACCGAGCGCAGCGCGCGGTACAGCGTCAGCGCCTCATCGGTCGGGTAGTCGCATGTCCAGCGCTGCGAAAGGACGACCTGAAAGACCTCGCCGGCTGCGATCGCTTCCTGCGCGCTCTCGACCATCGAGACGAACGAGCTGCGCGTGCAGTTGGACTCGAAGGCGACCGGTGCGGCGACGCCGAACGACTCGAGATCGGTCTTCGCCGCAGCGAGTCGTGCCGTGAGATTCTCGATCGAGCGGTTCGCCTCTTCGAGAAGCGCGCGCGAGCTGCGGCGGTCGGCACTGAAGACGTTCGCGATCACGAACAGCTGCTGCCTGAGGTGGTCGAACGCGAGGACGCGGTCGAAGAAGAGCAGCGTCGCGTCGGGCAGGGCCTCGGCGGAGACGCGATGGCGATCCGGCAGACGTTCGGTCCACTGCGCGGCGCCGTAGCCGAAGTATCCGACCGCCCCTCCGGCGAACGGCGGGAGCTCCGACTCGCCGAAGACGCGCAGCGGCCGAAGCTCGCGGCGGAGCGCGTCGACAGGGT
>JBAQWH010000404.1:0-5386 GCA_049298815.1 Thermoanaerobaculia bacterium
GGGGCAGCGAGCCGCAAGGCGAGATGCCCCTGGAATCGGACGGATTCACGACCGTGCCCCGGCAGGGGCACCTGCAAGCGTCACCAGAGGTACCGCTCGTCGTACGCGATCCCGTGGCGCTGGAGCAGCAACAGATACTCCTCCTGGAACGTCACGTGGCGATGATGTTCCTCCTGGGTGGTGATGTACTCCTGCACCCGATCGAGCGCGCTTCTCGAGACCGTGAATGCTCCGAATCCCTCCTGCCACGTGAACTCTCGAACCCCGAACTCCGCGCGAATCCAGTCCGTGACCGGCTTCTTCACGTCGTGCATCAGGTCGGAGATGCAGACCGACGGAGCGAACCCGAACAGGAGATGCACGTGGTCTTCGACGCCGCCCACGATCAGCGGTTGAGCGCCGTGCCGAAGCAGGCAGCCGCCGATGTATTCATGCACTCGCGACCGGATGTCGGCTCGGATCCACGGGTTGCGTGATTTGGTCGCGAACGTGACGTGGCAATGGAGCGACGTGTGCGTCGAGGGCATCGGTTCCTCCGGGTTGCAGGTGCCCCTGCCGGGGCACGTGGTGATTGCGCCCGTTCCCAGGGGCAGCGCTGACGCGCTGCCCCTGGCTACCAGCGGGTGCGCCTCCGGCGCACCGTTCGTGCGATCAATTGACCGCGCCTCCTCCGGCGCACTTGTTCGCCACGCGTATCGCAGGACGGACCTGCGGCCGCAGCCCCTACCCCAGCGCCTTCTTCACCCGCTCCGGGGTCAACGGTAATCGGAACAACCGGGCGCCGGTCGCGTCGAAGACGGCGTTCGCGATCGCGGCGCCCATCGGGACGATGGCGGGCTCGCCCCCGCCCTGCGGCGCGAGGTCGTCGTTCTTCACGAGCCTGGTCTCGATCTTCGGCGGGACCCACGAGAAGCGCGGAATTCGATAGGTGCCGAAGCCGCGGTCCTTGATGTCGCCACCCTCGAACCGGATCTCCTCGGCGAGCGCATAGCCGAGGCCCATGTTGATGCAGCCTTCCATCTGCATGATCGCTCCGAGGGGATTGACCACGATGCCCATGTCCTGCGCGCAGCAGACTCGATCGACCCGGACCGCACCGCTGTTCTTGTCGACCGTCACCTGCGCCGCGATCGCCGCGTAGGTCCCGGAGTCATAGCCGATCGCGATGCCGCGGCCCTGGCCCGACGGGCCGGGAGCGGCCTTCCATCCGAAGAGGTCCGCAGTCTCCTGCAGCACCTTCGTGACGCGACTCTCGGACGTGTTGCGCAGGCGGAACTCGAGTGGGTCGATCTTCGCGGCTGCGGCCATGATGTCGAGCTGCGATTCGCGCGCGAAGACGTTCGTCCCTGCACCCGGAGCGCGCCACGGGCCGGTCGCGAACGGATGGACCTTCGCGCCGGCGGCGCCGCGCAGGTACGTCTTCACGAGCACGTTCGGGACGTCGTAGAAGACCTCGGCGGCGCGGTCGCCCGAGCCGTAGACGTGGTAGTCCCAGATCTGGAGCTTCCCGTCGCCGTCGATCGCGGAGACGATCCGGACGACGCCGGCCGGGTCGAACGTGTCGTAGAAGAACTCCTCGTCGCGCGTCCAGGCGACCATGACCGGTTTGCCGGTGATCTGCGCGAGCTTCGCCGCTTCGATCGACTGCTGGCCGGCGCTCTTGCCGCCGAACCCGCCACCGACGTACGGCGTGATGACGCGGACGTTCTTCTCCTCCATTCCCAGCGCCTGCACGAGACGGTCGCGGGTGCCGAACGGCGTCTGGGTGGCGGCCCAGACGGTGAGCTTGCCGTCCTTCAGTTCGGCGAGCGAGGTGTGCGGCTCGACCGGCGCGTGCGCCTTGTACGGAGTCCTGAACGTCGACTCGAACACGCGGAGGCCTTCGGGCCGCGCGGAAACGTCGCCCTTCGTTACCCGTGCATCGCCTTCCGGGGCGTTCTTCACGAAGTAATCGGCGACGGTCTCCGTGTCGAAGGCGGGCTGCTGGCGGTCCCACTCGGCTTTCACCAGCGAGAGCGCTTCGGCCGCGCCGTCGGGCCGTTCATGGAGCACGGCGACGAGGTCGTCCTTCTCGACGACCGTCACGCCGGCCATCACTTTCGCCTTCGAGACGTCGAGCGACTTCAGCTTCGCGCCGTGGACCGGCGGGCGGACGATGCGCGCGTGGAGCATGCCGGGAAGGCGGAAGTCGCCGGCGTACTTCGCCTCGCCAGTCACCTTCTCGCGTCCATCGAGCCTCGCGGGCGAGGTGCCCATCACCTTGAACTGTCTGACCGAGCGGAGGATCGCTTTCTCGTCGACGAGGCGGGTGATCGCCTTCCCTTTCGCGAGCTCGCCGTAGGTGACTTTGCGCGACGGATCGGCGGTCACGAAGACCACGCCGTCGTCGACGGTGAGGTCTTCGCGCCCGACGCCGAGCTGCTTCGCGGCGAGGTTGACGAGGACGTGGCGCGCTTCGGCGGCCGCCGCGCGGAGTGCCGGACCGAAGATCCTGGTCGTGAGCGATCCCCAGGTGCCTGCATCCCACGGACACTGATCGGTGTCGCCGAGGATCATCGTGATCGAGTCGAGTCCGACGCCGAGCTCCTCGGCGGCCATCTGCGCCTGCGAAGTGAGGACGCCCTGCCCCATCTCGATCTTCCCGGAGAAGACGGTGACGTGTCCCTTCTCGTCGATCCGGAGATAGGCGTTGAGGTCTTCGGGATATGCACGCCGCTGCTGACCGAACAGGTCGGACGGCTTCGTGGTGACGAGGACGACGATGCCGCCGCCGAGGATCTTGCAGAACGCACGACGGTCGACGCCGGTGCGGGGATCGATCGCAGTCATCGCGCACCTCCCGTGGTCTTCGCGGCATCTTCGATTGCGGCGATGATCCTCTGGTGGGCGCCGCAGCGGCAGAGGTTGCGGTCCATCGCCTCGACGATCGCGTCGCGCGACGGCTGCTGTTTCTGCGTCGCGAGGAACGCGTAGGCGTTCATCACCATGCCGGGCGTGCAGTAGCCGCACTGCAGCGCACCATGGTCGACGAACGCCTGCTGGAGCGGATGAAGTCGCCCGTCGGTCTCGAGGCCTTCGATCGTGAGGACGTCCTTCCCCTGGACGCCGGCGACCGAGGTCTGGCACGACCGGACCGCCTTGCCTGCGACGACGACGGTGCAGGAGCCGCACTGTCCGGTCCCGCAGCCGTACTTGGTCCCGGTCTGCCCGAGGTCCTCACGGAGGACCCACAGCAGCCTCCGGTCGTCTTCGGTGCTGACCGATACCGGCTTGCCGTTGAGTCGGAACTTGATCTGGCGTTTCACGCGAAGCCCTCCTTCTGGATGAGACGAACGATCCGAGCTGGGCAGGCTCAGGGAGAAACGAAGAGTGAAGGGTGAAGAGTGAAGAGTGAAGAGTGAAAGAAAAGAAGAGGCTTTTCACTCTTCACTCTTCACCCTTCACTCTTCCGATCAGGCAGTCGGTCGCACCGGGATCTTCGGCGGTGCGACTGGCTGCTGTTTGAGCGCTCCCATTGCGATGCTCAGCATCGAGGTGACGTCGGCCAGGTTGGCCGGAACGATCATGGTGTTGCCGGACTTGGCCATCTTGCCGAACTCGGCGATGTACTGCTCGGCGATCCGGAGCTGCATCGCCTCGAAGCCGCCGGGGATCTTCATGACGTCGGCGACCTGACGGAGGCCTTCGGCGGTGGCGTTCGCGATCGCGAGGATCGCGGATGCCTCGCCCTCGGCCTCGTTGATCTGCTGCTGCTTCTTGGCTTCCGAGGCCTTGATGACCTGCTGCTTTTCGCCGTCGGCGCTGTTGATCGCGGCGTCGCGCTGTCCTTCCGACTGGAGGATGACGGCGCGTTTCTCGCGCTCGGCGCGCATCTGCTTCTCCATCGCGGCAAGGACGTCCTGCGGCGGGGTGATGTTCTTGATCTCGTAGCGGAGGACCTTGACGCCCCACGCTTCCGAGGCCTTGTCGACCTCGCTGACGACCGAGAGGTTGATGTTCGTCCGCTCCTCGAACGTCCGGTCGAGGTCGATCTTGCCGATCTCGCTGCGGAGGTTCGTCTGCGCGAGCTGCGAGATCGCGTACGTGAAGTCCGAGATGCCGTACGACGCTCGCTCCGGCTGCAGCACCTTGAAGTACAGGATGCCGTCGACCGTGACCTGCACGTTGTCTTTCGTGATGCAGACCTGCTCCGGCACGTCGAGCGCCATCTCCTTGAGCGAGTGCTTGTAACGGACCGTGTCGATGAACGGGATCAGGATGTGGAGACCGGCGCTGAGCGTGTTGGAGTACTTGCCCAGCCGCTCGACGACCCAAGCCTGCTGCTGCGGTACGACCTTGATGATCTTCGACACGATGATCATCGCGAAGACCGCGACCACGACTGTGACGATGACTTTTTCCATTGCCGCCTCCGGGTGATTTCGCCGCGGACGGATGTCAGCAGCGGTTGTTGGAGATCAGTGAGCGCTTCGGACGTACAGGACGAGCCCGTCGACGCGTTCGACCAGGCAACGGTCGCCTGCGCGAAGCGGCGAGGCCCCGCTGTTCTTCGCCATCCATGTGGAGCCCCTCAGCTCGACCTTCCCCTCTCCATCGGCGTCGATCGCCGTCGTCGCGGTGGCCGTCTCGCCGGCCAGGGAGTCGACGACCGTGGTCGGCCGCAGGTTCAGCTTCCGCATGATGACGGGGCGGATGAACAGGAGCGCGATGAGCGAGACGCTCGTGAAGATCAGGAGTTGCGACCAGAGAGGGAGGTCGAGCCCGAAGGCGACGAGGACCGCGACGACGAGCGCGCCAACGGCGAAAAGCCCGATGTGCATGGTGGTCGTCGCGAACTCGATTGCGAGCAGGAAAAGGCCGGCGAGAACCCAGATCCACCACGACATGACCGTGCCGTCAGCGTAGCACGATCGGCGGCCCCGGGCGCCGCCCTCCCTCACCCCTCGAGGCTCGCCAGGAAATGATCCCGCGCCCGGCCGAACGACCGGAGCGAGCCGGGGATCACGTCGTACCGATGCACCTCCGCGAACGGGACGAGCGCGACCTCGGCGACCTCCGCGGCCTCGAGCGTCAGCGACGCCGGATCGACGTCGCGCACCGTGTAGTAGATGTCGTGGATCTCGTTGTCGACATACGCACCGCCGTCCAGCACGCATGGCTCGGGTGAGGAGCCCGCCGGCACGAGGTCGCCGACCTCGAGGACGATCCCGATCTCCTCCGCGGCCTCGCGCACCGCGGCTTGGGCCGAGTCTTCCCCGGCGCTGATGTGCCCGGCGACCGAGACGTCCCACCAGTCGGGCCAGTTGTCCTTGGAATGCGCGCGGCGCTGCAGCAGGGCGTGCCGGTCGTGCGTGAAGATCCAGACGTGCGTCGCGCGGTGCCAGTC
>JBAQWH010000405.1:0-10132 GCA_049298815.1 Thermoanaerobaculia bacterium
ACTGCTAGAACCGGATGCCCACGGAGAACCGATAAGTCCGCGGGGTCTGGTAGTCGCCCTCGCTGTCGGGCAGGCCGAACGATGCCCCCTTCTGCCAGTGGGCGCCCATCGACTGGCACTGCGTCGAAGGCGCTCCCTGCGGGCACTCGATCGGCTGCTCGGAGTACGGGTTCAGCGGCTTGAGCCAGGTCTCGTCGTCGGCTGTGTTCACTTCCTGGTTGTGCGAGGTGACGCCCTGCTCGTTGAAGACGTTGAGCACTTCGGGCTGGAAGAAGAGCTCGATTCCGCGCGGCAGCTTCAGGCTGTAGTTGATCGCGAAGTCGGTACGGGTGATGTCGTCCGTTCGGTAGGCGCCTCGGCCGCCGAAGAAGTAGCTCATGCCTTCCGGGGGATCCTCGTAGTCGAGTCCGGTGACGAACGCCGCCGGGCTGATTCCCCCCTCGGCCGAGTAGGCGCCGCCGGAATCGAAGTTCTGCAGCAGCGAGAAGTTGAATCCGCCGATCGGCGTGTCGAGGTCGTACGAGGCCCAGATCTTCGCGCGGTGGCGCTGGTCCGCCGAGAGGTAGCCGGTCGGGTAGTTCCACTCCTCCCCGCGGTACTCGGGGTAGTTGCCGGCGACGCCGGTGAGCGGGCCGCTGCCCGAATCCTCGCCCGTGACGTTGCCGGTGAGGCGCGACCACGTGTAGGTGCCGCCGAGGTTCAGCTTCGGAAGCAGGCGCCAGCTGAACTGCGTCTGAATGCCGGTGTAGTCGCGGTCGTAGATGTTGCTGTTGCCGATGAGCGTGAGGTCATACGTCTGCCCGAAGTCGTCGGTGACCTTTCCGGTCTGCTTGTCCGTGAAGGCCGTGTAGAAGTTGTCCCAGTTGCGAAAAACGAGGTCGGCGCGCGCGTAACCGCGGGTTCCGATCGCACTGCCGACACCGAACGTAAACTCCTTCACCATCGGCGCGGTGAGGCCGTCAGGGTGAAGCTTCGTATCGACGCCCGGGATGCTGACGCTGCGCGTCGGCTTCGTCGAGGTTCCGCCCTGAGCCTGGAACCATTCGAAGATCCTCTTGAGCACTTCGGCCGTCGGGATGAGAGAGCCCGTCGGGGCATTCACGTCGTTGTTGATCGACGGGCCGCGGTAATACCAGGAGAGGGTCGCGTTGCGGCCTGCGGGATCGACGTCGTTGCCGACGCCCTCCGCGAGGCGGCCGACGTACTCGCTGTAGCCCGCATTGAAGACCAGGCGGCCGTTCGTGAACGTGTCGTACTGCACTCCGAGGCGCGGGCTGAAGCTCGCCTCCTCGGAGATCTGGAACGTTCCTGCGCCGCTCATCGCGTCGTTCTTGTCGTACCGGACGCCGAGGTTGAAGGACCAGTGGTCGTTCAGGTTCCAGCGGTCGTTCACGTACATCGACGTGACGCCGTACTCCGAGCCGTCGCTGAGGACGAAGATCGGGTACCAGTTGATGCGGGTGAGCGTTCCGGTCGATCCACCGACGGCGCGCGGGAAGATCTCGGAGCCGCGGACGATGGTCGAGGTGACGCTGATGCGGAAGTCGCTGCCCGACTGGTGGTTGTTGACGTCGCGGACTTCCATGAAGTCGTCGTAGCCGACCCGGATGTCATGCGTGCCGAAGCGCGGCGAGGTCCAGAAGTAGGTCCCCTTGATCGTGTAGAGCTCGTGGTCGCGCTGTTCGCCTTCGGGCTTGTATTTGAAGGTCGCCGAGTTGTAGCGCGTGCCTCGTGCTCGGTCCTCCACCAACGTCCCGCAGATCAGGTCGTAGCAGCGGGCGCCGCTTCCGAGGAAGGCGTAGTCCTTCTTCGAGTACTGCGCCTCGATGAAGAATCGCTGGGTCAGGCTGCCGGTGTAGTTGACGGCCATGAGGGTGTTCGGAGTCTCGCGCTCGGGGTTGAGGCTCGCGAGGTCCATGATCGACGCTGTGAAGCGGTTGTTGATCTCGACCTCGTCGATGTCGATGTAGGAAGCGACCAGGCTGTGCTTCTGAGTGATCGTGCCGGTCAGCTTCCCTTCGAGCCGCCGTTCCTCGGTCCCGTGCGGATAGGTGATCCGGACCGGGGAGATGTCGCCGGTGCGGACGGTGCCGAACGAGGTCTGGGCGATGTCTTCCGTGTCCTGGTCGCGTCCGGCTCCGAAGAACCAGAGGCGGTCGCGGAGGATCGGTCCGCCGAGGGTGGCTTCATAGACCTTGTTGATCTCGTCCGCCTGCACGTCGGTGAAGGGCGTCTTGGACGTCCACGACTCGTTCGAGAAGTTCGTGCGGAAGCTGCCCTTGAAGTTGTTGCTGCCGGACTTCGTGATCGCGTTGACGACGCCACCGGTGAAGTGACCGAACTCGGCCGAGACCGCGCCGGTCATGACGGTCGTCTCCTGGACTGCATCCTCGATGAAGAGGTCGTGCGCCTGCCCGCGGAGGTTCTCGTTCACGATCGCGCCGTTGACGAGGTACAGGCTGTCGTACGACATCGCTCCCGAGATCATGATGTTGCCGCTCGGTCCGTTCGGCGTGACGCCCGGCGAGAGCAGCGTGACCGACTGCAGGTTCCGCGCGACCGGCAGGAGCTCGATCGTGTCCTGGTTGAAGTTCGTCGCGACCTGCGTCGACTCGACTGCGGCCGTGAGCGGCGTGTTCGCGGTCACGGTGATCGCCTCGGACATCGCACTCGGGCGGAGTTCCACGTCGATCGTCTCGACGCGCGACCCCGACAGGGCGGCCTTCCGCGTCGCGGTCCGGAGGCCGCTCAGCTCGTACTGCACCGTGTAGGCCCCGGGCGGAAGGAGCGGGAGGATGTAGTCGCCCGTTCCCGTCGTGACCGTCGTTCGCTCGCCCTGCAGGTTGGGTGACGTGGCCGTCACCAGCACGCCGGGCAGGCCGGCGCCGTCCGCCGTGACCTTTCCGCTGAGCGTGCCAGTCGGCATCGATTGAGAGAACGCGCTCGCCGCAACGAGTGCGAGGACCAGGAAAAGGAGCACCGGGAATCGACTGTTCATCGGGAGCCCTCCGTCTTCTGTCTGGTTTTGGCCGGTTGTCAGCGGAGGTTACACCTCTGTCACATCGAGTGTCAGTGATGGACCCGTTCTGGGGTCAGAAAACGAAAGGGCGGACCCTGAGGCCCGCCCTTCCCGGCGCGATTCTGTGCGGTGTGACTTATTCGCCTTCGCGGATCTGCTGCGCGAGGTAGTTCTGCAGGCCGACCTGCTCGACGAGCGACATCTGCGCTTCGAGCCAGTCGACGTGCTCCTCTTCTTCCTCGAGGATCTCCTCGAGCAGATGGCGCGTGTTGTTGTCGCCCATCTCGCGGCAGGTCTCGATTCCCTGGTTGAGGCGCGGCAGCGCGTCGAGCTCCAGCGCCATGTCGGCACTGAAGATCTCGGAGATGTTCTCGCCGATCACGATCTTGCCGAGCCGCTGGACGTTCGGTACGCCCTCGAGGAAGAGAACGCGCTCGATGACCTCTTCGGCGTGCTTCATCTCGCCGATCGAGTGCTTGCGGATGACCTTCGTCAGCCGCTCGTATCCCCAGTTCTCGCACATCTCTGCGTGCACGAAATACTGGTTGATCGCGGTCAGCTCCGCGGTCAGAACTTCGTTGAGGATCTCGATGATTTTTTTGTCGCCCTTCATGCCGTCTCCCCGTGCGTTGGAGTGGCTTCCGAGCCTATCACGCGGTCGCGGCGGCGGCAGGCGCTTCCACTCCGGTGCAAGCCGGGCACGGCTGTTGGGCGGACTTCGCGGCAGCAGCCTCGGAAAGCATCATGCGAAGCGAGTGGTGGCAGGAGCCGCACTGGTCTCCGATCCCGCAGCGCATCAGGTCGAGCAGGCTCGACGCGCCGCGGTCGATCGCGGATCGCACTTCACGGTCACTCACTCCTCGGCAGATGCAGACGATCACGGTTGGCGGCTCCTCGTACGCTGAGACTCGATCTCAACTACAAACATCATCGCGCGCCTATTCCGAGCAGTCAAGTGAGCACCGTCACACGACTGAAAGCGATCCGTCACGGCCGTCCCATCTGGCCTCCCGGTTGCAGTTGAACTTCGGCGTGAAACGCCCGACATTTCTTCTACTTACGACGTTTCTTCTCTCTTCTCCGGCATTTGCCGGCGAGCTCCGCCTGACCGTCGATCTCGAGGCGCGCGAGCTCGTCGCGGCCGTCGACGGCGAGGTCGTCAATCGATATACCGTCTCAGTAGGGAAGCCAAAGCATCCGACGCCGGACGGGCAGTTCGAGATCCGTAAAGTCATCTGGAACCCCTCCTGGAGACCGCCCGCTTCGAAGTGGGCGCGCGGCAAGACCGCAAAGCCACCCGGCCACCCCGAGAACCCGATGAAGCGCGTGAAGATGTTCTTCCGCGAGCCCGACTACTACATCCACGGAACCGGCGCCGAAGAGTCGCTCGGAAAAGCCGAGTCGCACGGATGCATCCGGATGAGCCCGGAGGACGTGACCGAGCTCGCGAAGATGGTGATGGAGCACGGTGGCAAGCCGATGCCCGACCCGTGGTATCGGCGCATCTTCCGGAGCCGCACGACGCGAGTCGTCAGCCTCACCGAGCCGGTGCTGGTCAGGATCCAACGCGACTTCGAGGAACTGGCCGACTGATCGATCGTAGGGGTCTCGCCCGCCTCGCCTCTGTGCACCCTCTGTGTCCTCTGTGTCTCCGTGGTGAACCGAACGTGGATTCACCACAGAGGCACAGAGAACACGGAGGAGCACGGAGTATTACCGTCGAGGCGCCGAGTGAGGCTTCGCGTGTCATTTTCGTGGGCAACGCGCCGGCGACGCCGTTCTCTTGCCCAGGATGACATCCGGATGGGCATTCCCTGCCGCTTCTCCCGAGGAACGCGAGGAACCCCTCCTCCCCCTCCACTCGCCCCCCTCGCACTCGCGACCCTCAGGTGCTACAAATGCCGCCCATGGCCGAGCACGATCGCTATTCGCAAATCGACTACGGAAGCCTCATCGACTGGGACTCGCGACTGAAACGCGAGTGGCCGTTCCTCGAAGAACTGTTCCGGTCGGGGCCGTCGAAGCGCGTGCTGGATCTCGGTTCCGGCCCGGGCGAGCATGCGCGCTTCATCGCGGAGCACGGCTACAGCGTCGTCGGTCTCGATCAGTCCCAGTCCATGCTCGAGCGCGCTCGATCCGCTTCCGCCGGCGGCGACATGACGTTCGTCGAAGGGGATCTGCGGGAGGTCGCAAATGCGGTCGACGGACGATTCGGCGCGGCGATCTGCCTCGGCAACGTCCTGCCGCACCTGCTGACCGACGACGATCTGGCGCGGTTTGCCAACGGCCTCCGTCTGAAGCTCGAGACCGGCGCGCCGGTCGCTCTGCAGTTCCTCAACTACGATCGCATCGAGGCGAAGAAGGAACGCGCGCTCCCGGTCGTCTTCCGGCCCGATCCCGCCGATCCGGCCGCGAGCATCGTCTTCCTGCGCCTCATGGAGTTGCTGCCTGCCGGGCGCGTGATCTTCGCTCCGACGATGCTGCGCTTCAGCCCTGGATCGGCGACGGCGGTCGAGCTGGCCGGCACCGAGCGGATCGAGATCCGCGGCTGGCGGCGCGGCGAAGTCGAACGGATCTTCCGCGCAGCCGGTTTCGAATCCGTCGAGGTGTGGGGATCGTTCGCGAAGGAGCCGTTCGTCGAGACGGAGTCCCGAGACGTCCTCCTCGTCGCCCGCTGACGCTCAGCCGTTCGGTTCGCCTGCGAGACTGCGGACGGCCTCGACGACTGCCGCCGGCTCCACCGGTTTCTCGAAGTAGGCCACCGCCCCCGAGGCGCGTGCGCGCGCTTCGCTCTGCGCGCGCTCCTGACCCGAAACGATGATCACCGGAATCGTCGACAGGGCCGGGATCATGGCGAGACGCTCGAGGAAGACGAAGCCACCCCCGCCCGGCAGGCCGAGGTCGAGGATGATCGCGGCCGGCTGCAACTGCCGCGTCAGCGAGAGCGCGGCGACCGCGTCCGGAGCCAGCGCAGGCTGATACCCGGCATTCTTCAGGGCCGTGAAGAGAATCTGACGTCCGACGGCATCGTCCTCGACGATCAGCACTTTCCGAGGCGGCATACACGAATGATAGGTGAAGTCCGCGCCGCCGGCATTTCATCCGCACACACACGAAGCGCCGCCCCCACGCGGAGGCGGCGCGACAGGCGACTTCCCTCAGCCCAGGCTACTTCGCTCGCGGCTTGCCGACCGTCACCGGGCCGTTCTGCGACGTCACCCGGATCCGCGCCGGCAGGCTGCCGATCTCCACGGTCTCTGTCCTGTCCTCCGGCCAGCGGGCTCTCTCTCCGCAGAGCTCCGCAGGACAGTTGAACGGGGCGTGCGCGCCCTTCTTCACGACGATCCCGGTGGCGTACTGGTCAGGCACGCGCAGCGAAAGCGGTCCGTTCTGCGTCGACGCCTCGAGCTCGCCGCCCTCCCACGAAGTCCCTTCGAGCTGAATCGTCATCGGGCCGTTCAACGCCGTCAGCTTCACCTCTCCCGACCGCCCGGAGAACGAGAGCGGGCCGTTCCTGGCCTCGACGGTAACCGCCCCGCCCATGTTCTTCAGCGAGACCGGGCCGTTGGCCGTACGGAGATCGAGCCGGCCGGAGAGCGTGTCGATCGACACCGGGCCGTTGCTCGCCTGCACGTCGAGCTCGCCGTTGCGCGGCGCCTTGACGAGGAGGTAGCCCGCCCACTTGTTCGAGTCAGGCCCTTCGACGCTGATCTCGGATCCGCGCTGCTCGAGCCGGACAGTCCCGAGATCGGCCGCGCTGCCCGCGCCCTTGCACAGCAGGAGCTCGTAGCCGCTGCGATCCGACCCGGAGATCTTCAGCGGAATCCCCCTTGTCGAGCCGAGGCGCAGCGCGAGGACCGCTCCTCCGACCTGGAGCCGCTGCTCGCCCTTGAAGGTCTCCCCGTCGCCGATGCTGAACGTCACGTCGGAACAATCGTTCACCGGCCCGCGCGCGTTCACGTTGATGTCGTGCGCATCTGCCGCAAACGCGACGAAGAGCGTCAGGAACACCGCTGCTGTGATCACCATGCTTGAACGTCTCATCATTTCCCCCACGTTGAAATCGTTGGTGTAGACAAGCGTCGAGCTGATTGGTTAGCACCCGGCCCCCGCCCGGTTCCTCGGGGTTCCTCGGGGTTCCTCGGTTCCTCGGGTTCCTCGGTTCCTCGGAGTTCCTCGGGGTTCCTCGGGGGAGCCGCTCCCGAACATTCAGAGCCGGGTGGGCGACGACGCTCAAACCCGGCGCTCCGAGGTCTCCACCCCGAGGAACCCGGGGAACCCCGAGGAACCGAGGAACTCGAGGACCATCCCGCCCTGCCTGCTAACTTTCCCTCCCATCCTCCGTCTATCAGCATCGAGGGAACGTTGTGGCCGAGTCCGATCAATCGCTGGTGGCAGCCGCGCTCGCAGGCCGGCTCGACGCATTCGACGAGTTGATGCGCCGTCACGAGCGCGCCGTCTTCAGGGCGGCGTGGGGCTTCGGTAAGAACCGCGAGAACGCCCTCGACATCACGCAGCAGGTCTTCCTGAAGGCGTACCGCGGGCTCCCGAGCTTCCGGCAGGACGCCGACCTGAAGACCTGGCTGCTGAAGATCGCCTATCACGAAGGGGTGAACTGGGTGCGCAGGAACGGCCGCGCCGACCGTCACGAGCCGATCGACGGCGACGTGCCGCTTCCCGGAAATCAGGAACAACGGCTCCTCGCCTCCGAGCGCGAGCAGCAGCTCGAGTCCGCACTCGGAAAGCTCAACCAGCGCCACCGCGCCGCGATCGAGCTGCGTTACAGGCAGGGGCTGCCGATCAGCGAGGTCGCAGCGGTCCTTCAGTGCAGCGAAGGGGTCGCGAAGAACATGCTGTTCCGCAGCGTCCGAACGCTCCGGCAGGCCCTCGCACCCCTCGTTTGAGGAAGACGACCATGACAACGTACCGACCCGACTGCGACGCTACCCAGCACCAGATCGACCTCGCATTCGCCGGCGAGCTGCCGGATGAGGAGCGCCGGAATCTCATGCGCCACGTCGACGAGTGCACCGACTGCCACAGCTACTACGACGTCGTCGAGGAGCTCGCGTCGCCCACCATCGAGGAGCCGGACGCCGCCGGCTATCTCGCGATGCGACGCGAGGTGATCCGGACGATCCGTCGGGAGGCCGCCGAGGATTCCCCGAGGGCGTCGTGGTTCCCGATCGGCGTTTTCTCCCACCCCGGGGGCTTCGCCCTCGCGCTGGCTGCTGCGGGCGTCCTCTTCGCCCTCGGCGTACTCGCCGGCAGAGCGGGAACGTCCGTCCCGACGCCCGGGGCGTCGCGGCAGCCAGCGGGCGCCGATGCCGTTCTCGCGCGCCAGATCGGAACGGCCGCGAAGAACAACCGCGTCCTCCAGGATGTCGAGAACTCGCCGTTCCGCTACAGCAACGTGCGGATCGAAGAACGGGACGACCAGCAGCTCCGCCTCAGCTTCGACGTGTCGCGTCACCTCGACCTGACTCTCCGCCGGGACGATCCGCTCGTGACCGAAGTGCTCGTGCAGTCGGTGCTCGATCCGAGCGCGGTCGGCACGCAGCTGAAGGCGATCTCCGAGGCCGGGAACGTGCTCGACCCGCGCGTCCGCGGCGCGCTCGTCAAGGCGATGCTCACCGACCCGAACCTCGGCGTGAGGCTGCAGGCGCAGTCCCGCCTCGCGGAGACCACGGACCACGACGAGACCGCCGCAGCCATGTTGTCGGTGCTCGAGCGCGAAGCCTCCGTGCAGATGCGCCTCATCGCAATCGACTACCTCGCCGGCAGCCACGTCGACCCGCAGCGTCTCGAGCGGGCAGTCGCGGCGGGAGAGCCCGAGGGCCGCGCCGCCGTCTACGTGAAGGCCCGCAACTACATCCAGAGTTTCTGAACAGGAGCACGACCATGAAAACGCTACTCACGACTGTCCTCGTCGCAACCCTCGCCGTTCCCGCCCTCGCGGGCACGCTGCAGAAGGAGATCAACGCCTCGCCCGGAGAGACGCTCACCGTCGATCTTCGTCCCGGCGGGTCGATCGAGGTCCGCGCCTGGGACAAGAACTCGGTGTCGGTCGAGGCGACCGTCTCCGGCGAGACCGGCAACATCAAGGTCGACCGGTCGGACGGCGGCGTCGCCGTCAGCCATCGCACGGGGTCGGGAAGGAACTCGCAGTTCAAGATCCAGGTTCCGAGGCGGTTCGATCTCGACCTCGAGACCAACGGCGGGAGCATCACGATCGAGAACGTCGACGGCACGATGAAGGGGGCGAGCCGCGGCGGCGCGCTCCGGCTGTCGGGCCTGCGCGGAACTCTGAAGCTGTCGACTCACGGCGGCGACATCACCTTGCGCGACTCGAAGGTCGACGGCAGCGTCTCGACGATGGGCGGCAACGTCCTCCTCGAGAACGTCGACGGGACCGTGAAAGCGTCGTCGATGGGTGGCAACGTCAGCTCGCGCAACACGAGCACCGGTGCCGGCGGCCAGAGCGCCGTCGAGCTCAGCACGATGGGCGGCAACGTGATCGTCGAGCACGCGCCGAACGGCGCCACGGTCTCGACGATGGGCGGCAACGTCGTCGTGAAGAACGCAGGCCGCGCGGTCAGGGCGAAGACCATGGGCGGCAACGTCGCACTGACCGCGATCGACGGATCGCTGGTGGCTTCGACCATGGGCGGGAACGTGACGGCGAGCATCGTCGCGACCAGTCCCGGCTCGCACGACGTGACCATCGAGTCGAAGGGAGGCGATGTGGAGGTCGTCCTGCCGGCCGGCTTCGCGATGAACGTCGAGGTCGAGATCGCCGTGACGAAGCCGAGCGCCCGCCGGTACGGCATCGAGAGCGACTTCCCGCTGGACGTGACGACCACGCCTGCGGCGCAAGCCGACGACAGCAACGCGCGCAGGCTCATCCGCGGGCACGGCCAGTCGGGCGCCGGAACCCACAAGGTGCGGATCAAAACGATGAACGGCGACGTGAAGCTCAAGCGCGGATAGCGGTTCAGGGGCGGTCTCCTGGGTGGCCGAATGGCCGCGAGGCGGCCTGCCGCATTCACGCCGGAATGGCCGCGAAGCGGCCCGGGCGATTAGCCGGGGGCGGAGCGCAGCGACGCCCCCGGA
>JBAQWH010000406.1:0-6563 GCA_049298815.1 Thermoanaerobaculia bacterium
CCTCTGGTATTTCTAGCTCACGCATCTAACTCGCGCATGCAGCGGACTTCGGCCCGCCGGCAACTTAGAATGACCCTTCAGGTTCAGCGCCTGGCGGGCCGAAGCCGCTGATGCGCAGGGTCGTTAGGCGATGAAACTCAGAGGCTCGGATCGGCCACGCACCATCACGGCGATTGTCCTTGTCCTCGCTTGGGGATACGGGCTCCTCCGGTTCACGAAAGCGCTCGACTGGGTCTTCGTGTCGTACATCTTCTACGAGATGGGCGGCCTGCTCTTCGAGCGGGTGTTCGCAACTCTTGGAGTTCTGATCGGAACAGTCCAGTGGTACGCGGGGTGGAGGCGAGGCTTCGTTTTTGCGAGCCTTGTCATCGTTCTAGTCGTTGCCTGGGCTTGGTCTGAGTCGTTCATCTACGGGCATCCGCTCGACTTCGGTGAGGGGCCGACAGTCTGCTACAAACCCTACGGTTTCGATCGGCCATTCAGGGAGGCCGAGTGCAAACAGGCGTTGATTCGCGAGGGCATGACGACTCCGTAGCGGGGCGAAGACCCGGGGCCACACCTTCGTTCTTCGAGTCTTGAGCGAAGAGTCAACCGACAGTAGACGGATCTTCCATCCCGACGAGCCTCGGCGGCCATTGTTTCTTCCTGCGGTGGATTCCTCGGCATTGTGCGCGATCCGAGGGAACCTCGGCAGGCTATGGCCCGACCACTCCGCATCGAGTTTCCTGGCGCTCTCTATCACTTCACGTCTCGCGGCAATGAGCGCCGGCCCAACTTCCGCTCTGACCGCGATCGCCTGGCCTTCCTCGATTTCCTCGGCCAGGTGGCCAGGCGCTTCGGCTGGAGTATCACCGCCTGGGTCCTGATGACCAATCACTTCCACCTCGTCATCCAGACCCCGCAGCCGAACCTCTCCCGAGGCATGCATTGGTTCAACGGCGCCTACGCGGGACGGTTCAACAAACGCCGAAAGCGATGGGGTCATCTCTCCGCGTATCCTCAGCCGATGATTCCTGACGCCAGATACGGCCATACCAACCTCATTGCCCGAGACTGGCGCAGCCTCGCCAGCTTCTATCAGAGCGTGTTCGGGTGCCCGCCGGTGCCTCCTGAACGTGACTACGCCGGTCCGGATCTCGAGGCCGGCACGGGAGTGAAGGGCGCCTCGGTTCAGGGCGTCCACCTTCGCCTGCCGGGACACGGCGAAGGCGGGCCAACGCTCGAGATCTACTCATACAGCGTCCTTGCTTCAGGTCAACCGCCAGCGGTTAATCGACCAGGATTCGGGCACATCGCCTTCGAGGTCCCTGACGTCCACAACGCCATGTCAGAGGTCCTCGCCAGCGGTGGCCAGGCTCTCGGTCAGGTCGTGACACTTCAAACCGCCACTGGCGCGAAGGTCACGTGGTGCTACATGACAGACCCCGAAGGGAATGTCCTCGAACTCCAGTCCTGGTCCTCATAGCGCGGTTGTAGCGAACGCCGCCTAATTGCGGCCGACGGCAACCGCGCGGTCGGCACGCCTGGCACGGTAGAGTTTCTCGTGCGGTTGCCGCGTTCGTCATGCGGACACGAAAGGAGACATCACAGATGAGCAAGGTAACCCCGTTCCTGATGTTCAACGACCAGCTTGAGTCCGCCATCGAGTTCTACACTTCCACGTTCCCGGACTCCAGGGTCACGAATGTCGCCCGCACTGGCAAAGATGGCCCCATCAACTCGGCCGAATTCGTCATCGGCGGTCAGTCCTTCATGGGCCACAACGGCGGTCCGTACTTCACATTCTCCGAAGGCTTCTCGCTGTTCGTGGAGTGCGAGGACCAGGAGGAAGTGGACGAGTACTGGAACAAGCTCGTCAAGGCCGGAGCCACCGAAACGGCATGTGGCTGGATCAAGGACCAGTTCGGTCTATCGTGGCAGATTGTCCCGAAGCGATTCATCGAACTCATCCGCGACGAGAACCCCGCGAAAGTGAAGGCCGTCATGGACGCCATGATGAAAATGGTGAAGCTCGACGTGGCGGCCCTTGAGAGAGCGTACGACTCGGTGCGATGAGCGTAGCGAGAGCCCAGAGCCCAGGGCCACATCTTCGTTTTTCGACTCTCGATCGAACCGTCCACCCACAGTAGACGGATCTGCCATTCCGAGGAGCCTCAGCGCGCCATTTCTTCTTCCCGCGGTGGATTCCTCGGCCCTGTGCTCGATCCGAGGGAACCTCGGCAGGCTATGGCACGACCACTCCGCATCGAGCGGCCCGCTCACGCTCGAGCCGCTGGATCGCTGAAGCTCATGCAAACGGCGGCCGGACGGCAATGTCCGGCGGCCGTCGTTCGTCTTTCCCCTCCGTCCCGTGCCCTTTCCTCGATCGATTGGCTGGGCTAGAGTTGAGCCATGAGCGAAGTGAGATTCCCTGAAGGAGCAGGTAGGGAATCGGGCTTCATCGCCGCGGTCGATGTCCATCGCATGCCGAGCGAGGACCTCGCCGCGCTGCTCAGGGTCAGTTCGATGCTGGCCTCGACGCTCGATCTTCCCTCCCTGATGCAGACGGCGATCGCCGCCGCGTGCGAGGTCATGGCGCTCGACACGGGCGCGATCTATCTCATCGACGATGCGACGCTGGTTCTACAGGCGACGGCGCCGCCGACTCCGCCGGACTTCCCCGAAGAGTACCGAAGGGCGCCTCTCGCGGACCATGCCCACATCGGAAGGTGTCTGACTCTGCGGGATCCCGTCTGGGTCGCGGACGCCACGAAGGAGCCGATGACCCCTGCCGAGCGAGGCGTGTGCGACGCTCGCGGACTGCGCTCCATTCTGTACGTGCCGCTCGTGGTCGACGGCACGGCGACCGGCGCGTTCATCATGGCTTCGAGCGGGGAGACCAGGGCGCTGGGGAAGACCGACATCGACCTCTGCCGGACGCTGGCACACCAGATCTCGATGGCGGTCACCAACGCGCAGTTGCACCACTCGTTGCTGGATGCGAATCGACACCTGGCACGCGCCTACGACGAGACGCTCCAGGGTTGGGCGACGGCGCTGGACATGCGCGACAACGAGACCCGAGGGCATGCCGACCGGGTCGTGCGGCTGACCATGCAGCTAGTGGCCCGGCTGGGAGTGCCGCCCGAGCAATGGGAGCACGTGCGGCGAGGAACGCTGCTCCACGACATCGGCAAGATGAGCGTCCCCGATTCGATCCTCCGGAAGTCCGGACCGCTCACCGACGAGGAGTGGGCCGTCATGAGGACGCACCCGCAGAAGGCTCTGGACATGCTCGGCGCGATCGACTTCCTCGTGCCCGCTCTCGACATCCCGTACTGCCACCACGAGCGTTGGGACGGGACCGGCTACCCGCGCGGACTGGCCGGTGAGGAGATCCCTCTGGTGGCGAGGATCTTCGCGGTCGTCGACGTGTACGACGCGTTGACCTCCGACCGTCACTACCGCCGCGGCTGGTCGCACGACGAAGCGATCGCCCGCATCCGGCAGGAGTCGGGCAGCCATTTCGATCCCGCTGTGGTCGAAGCGTTCCTCGCAACGATCGACGGGTCGGTTTCCTGAGGGCGCCTCCCAGTGGGGACCAGGGGGGACCAATCCGGGGCCAGAGGGCGGACCCGGGAGGGCGGACCCGGGGCCACACCTTCGTTCTTCGACTCTTGAGGGCAGACCAGGGGCCACACCTTCGTTCTTCGATTCTTGAGCCAAGGGCCGGCAGACCCGGGGCCAGGGCCGGCAGACCCGGGGCCACACCTTCGTTCTTCGGCAGACCCGGGGCCACACCTTCGTTCTTCGACTCTTGAGGGCAGACCAGGGGCCACACCTTCGTTCTTCGATTCTTGAGCCAAGGGCCGGCAGACCCGGGGCCGGCAGACCCGGGGCCACACCTTCGTTCTTCGATTCTTGAGCCAAGAGTCTACCGACAGTAGACGGATCTTCCATTCCGAGAGATTCGGAGGCCATTTCTTCTTCCTGCGGTGGATTCCTCGGCATTGTGCTTGATCTGAGGGAATCTCGGCAGGCTATGGCACGACCACTCCGCGCTACTCTTCCCGATCCATCCTGCGCAGCGTCGAGAAGGACACGAGATGAAGATCGAAGCCGTTCCATTCGGCGTCACTGACTGGGCCACCGTTCCCGAAACGACGCACCCTGGCACCTCGGGTGTCGCCCTCTGGCGCACAGTGCAGGCTGGCAACGTTCGCATCCGCATGGTCACTTACTCTCCCGGCTACCTCGCGGACCACTGGTGTTCACGGGGTCACGTCCTTCTCGTACTCGACGGCGTCCTCCTTACCGAGGTTCAGGGCGGTGCCGTTCACACCCTTACGGCCGGCATGTCCTACCAGGTCTCGGACGACGTCGCTCCCCATCGGTCTGCCACTGAAACCGGTGCGCGGCTGTTCATCGTCGACTGACCGCGACTTGGGGCAAGAACCCCGACTTGGGGCAAGAACCCGGGGTCACACCCTCGTCTTCGGCTCTTCAGGCACGAGTCAACCGACAGTAGAGGGAGCTTTCACTCCGAGACTCGGCGGACATTGCCGCATCGAATTTCGTGGCGCGCTCAATCAGGTCACGTACGGGGGCCGCTTGAAGTCCTTCCTCATCAACACAGGCGGTCCCGGTGGGCCCGCGTGGCGTGGATTCGGGATGCGGCGTATCCTCCCCTCCGTGCAAACCCTGACCAATCCCACAAAAGTGAAGGGCGGCTCGCTTCTATCCCGACTGACGTTCGTGCGCGACCACAGTGGTGAGGACGGCGTCCGGCGTGTGCTCGAGCGGCTGTCGGCCGAGGACCGGCAGACCTGCTCGCAGGTGCTCACGGGCGGCTGGTACGCATCCGGCCTGGGCGAGCGGCTCGACGAGGCCGTGGCCGCCGAGATGGGCATGGGCGAGCAGGTCTTCCTCCTGATGGGCGAGAAGTCGGCGGAGCAGAATCTGACCGGACCGCATCGTGCCCTCCTCTCCGCCGGCGATCCACACGGCCTGTTGCGGCGCGCTCCGCAGATCTATCAGATGTACTACGACACCGGCCGGCGCACGTACGAGCGGCTGGGGGACCACAAGGCGGTCGTTCGCACGCACGACGCGGCGACGTTCTCGAAGCACGACTGCCTCACGGTCGTCGGCTGGCACCGCAAGGCCATCGCCATGTGTGACGGCGCCAATCCGCGCGTCCACGAGACCAAGTGCAGGGCGGCCGGCGACGAGGTGTGCGAATACGTCTGCGAGTGGAACTGACGGAACCTCGACGGCGCAGGCATCATGACCAGATCACGGGGAATCGAACTGCGCTGCGGGTCGCGCGGCTGAGGGTCAGCCCGTTGAGGTTGCGCTTGCGCCGGCGGCTTCTGCGCGAGATCGTTGTGCCGCGGGGCAGGACTGTTCTTCGAGCGGAATCCCGTTTCGTGACGGGGGGACGCGGGGGGCCGCACCTTCGTCCTTCGACTCTCGAGCGAAGAGTCCACCGACAGTAGACGGATCTTCCATTCCGAGGAGCCTCGGCGGCCATTTCTTCTTCCTGCGGTGGATTCCTCGGCCCTGTGCTCGATCCGAGGGAACCTCGGCAGGCTATGGCACGACCACTCCGCATCGAGTTTCCTGGCGCGCTCTATCACGTCACGTCTCGCGGCAATGAGCGCCGGCCCATCTTCCGCTCTGACCGCGATCGCCTGACCTTCCTCGATTTCCTCGGCCAGGTCGCCAGACGTTTCGGTTGGAGCATCACCGCCTGGGTCCTGATGAGCAATCACTTCCACCTCGTCATCCAGACCCCTCAGCCGAACCTCTCCCGAGGCATGCATTGGCTCAACGGCGCCTATGCGGGCCGCTTCAACAAACGCCACAAGCGATGGGGTCATCTCTTCGGCGGCCGTTTCAAGTCCTTCCTCATCGAGAAGGAGGCGTACTTCACCGAGGTCCTTCGCTACGTCGTGCTCAACCCCGTGCGGGCCGGCATGGTCGCGCGTCCCGAGGACTATCGCTGGTCCAGTTACCGGGCAACGGCCGGCCTCGAGCGCGCCCCCGAATGGCTCGACCTCGATGCCGCGCTCGGCCCCTTCGCCCCGGATCCCTCTGTCGCCCGCACCTGGTACCGCGAGTTCGTCCTGGCAAAGATCGGCTCAACGGACCGTCTGTGGGACAGGGCCATCGCAGGCCTCTACCTCGGCACCGAGGCGTGGGGCAAAAAGATGCGTCTCCGCGTCGAGTCGAAGCCGCGCTCGACCGATCATCCGAAAGTGCAACGCGCCGTCGGGCGTCCCGGAATGCACGCCGTCCTCGATTCCGTCGCTCGCGCTTCCGGCGTGACGGCTTCGGATATCAGGGCTGCGCGCGGAGGGTGGTTGCGCCGTCTCGCCGCCTGGATCGGATGGCATGACGGGTGGCTCACCCTGCGAAGTATCGCGGCCAGCCTGCGATTGCGCAGCGAGGGACACGTCTCGAGCATGATCCGCCAGTGCGACCGCCAGTTCGGTGCGGATCGGGCGCTGCTGGAGTTGCTCGACAGTTCCCTGATATTGCTTCGAGCCTGACGAAACCGACCTGCCTGGACTGACACCGCG
>JBAQWH010000407.1:0-1632 GCA_049298815.1 Thermoanaerobaculia bacterium
GGAAACAACAGGTCCGAAGTGAGCTCCGCCGCCTCGCCGACGTGTGCCGGCGCATTCTGAAAACCGTTCATGACCGACCCCCGGCGAATTCGCGAGCGATCCAGACGACGGCCGGACTCCCGCGACGCGTCAGGCGACGCCGGCCGGAATCGACAATGTCGCCGCCGTCGCGGAGCTCCGTGATCCGACCGTTTGCCGTCGGCGAGCAGTCCAGCACGCCGACGATCTCGTCCCAGGTCCGGCCATACTCTCGAGCTCCCCGGATGCAGTCGAGCACTTCCGCCCGCTGCAGACGGACCCGCTTCTGCACCGCCGTCGCCGCGTCGCGCGACGTGTCCGACCCTTTCGCATACGGCACGCCGACCGGCTCCTCGCCGCAGTGCGAATACCGATGCTCGAAATCGAGCGTCCGCTGCTCCGTCATGACGCGCTCCCGCCGTCGTCGACGGGCGGCTCCCCAGGAGCTGCCGCCGGCGGAGGATCGTCGACCGGCCGGACACGGATGCAGTCGACCTCCTCCCTCCCGACCTCAGTTTTCGACGGATACAGAGCGATCCGCCGGCCGACCCATTCGTCCGTTTCCGGTCCGAACTTCGCCGCGATCGCGCGCCCGTTCGTTTTGTTGAGCACCAACCCCTTGACGTGCCCGACGAAGAACAGGACCGGCTTTCGATCGGTCCGTCCGCCCTCGGCGATCAGTTGACGGACCTCGACCCTCTCGATCGTCACGATCCGTGCTTTTCCGCCCAGGTCCCAAACGCCGACATAATCCCGGTCATACAGCGCGCGATAGTCGACCATCGATTACCCCCGCGCCTCGTCCCGCATCCGGACCCAGCCGGCGCGCGTGACCAGATACCGGCGCCCCGACGGCAGCTTCGCCACCAGGCCCCGCCCAACCCACAGAATTCTGACGAGCTCGCGCAGCAGCGCGCCGATCAGCCGCACGCGACCGCTCCGCGCCTCGAACGTCGCCGAATAGAACGGAATCCCTTTCGTCATCGCGCCCACCCCAGCGCCGCGAAATAGCCCGCGGCGATGCTCGCCACCGTCAGCGCGACCGTGAGGATCCCGAGACAGATCCCCCCAACCTTCGCGCACCCGCACCGGCACCGATTCGCCCCGATCACCGACGCCATCACTCCGCCTCCGTGCACACGCCAACGTGATACCCGCGGCCGCCGCACTCCCCGCACGGATCGCCATGCCCGACGCCGCAGACCATGCACACGCCGTCGACGATCGATGCAACGCAATCCGCGTCCGTCCGATGCTCCCGCTGTTCCATCGCCCTTACTTCCTTCCCGCGGCCGGCTCGAGCTCGAGCTCGCCCGCCTCGTTTCGATCCCACTCGTCGAGCGGCTCGATCCGCTCCGGAGCATTCGTCAGGCGCCCGACCGCTTCGAACAGGCTCCCTTCCCCGATGCCGGCGCGCGCGTCGGCTCGAGCGCCGGCCGTCAGCGCGGCACAAACGACAAAGCCGAGCAGAAAGCCGGAGACGACAGACCCGGCGACCACGATCACCAGGAGAGCGTCACCCACGGGCCACCCGCGCCTTGACCGTCGCCGATTCGATGTAGTCGCGCAGATGCGAGCTCGTGAACCGGACATACCCGCCGATCCGGAGATACG
>JBAQWH010000408.1:0-12936 GCA_049298815.1 Thermoanaerobaculia bacterium
GTCGTCGACCTTCTCACGCGCGAAACGGTCGACCGTGGCACGACCCTCGTGATGGTGACTCACGACGGCGGACTCGCACGGAGGATGGACCGCGTCGTCACGATGACCGACGGTCGCATCGAACCGAGTTAGAGAACCGGCATGCTCAGGCTGATGCTGAAGAATCTCGTCCGGAGGCCCTTGCGGAGCCTCTTTACGGTGGCGGGCGTGACGGTCGGCACCGCCGCCTACATCGCCCTCGTCGCGCTGTCGCAGGGAATGCAGGATCAGTCGCAGCGCGTCGTCGACATGCTCGGCACCGACATCACCGTCACGCGCGCGAAGACACCGATCCCCTGGATGTCGTTTCTCAACCGCGATGAGGTCGCAGCTCTGGCGGGCCTGCCGAACGTCACCTCCGTCTCGGGCGTCGTGGTTGGAACGACCCGCGCCGGCTCGAGGGAGATGTTCCTCGTCTTCGGCGCCGATCCGCGTCAACCTCTCATCCAGTCGCTGAAGATCGTGTCAGGAAGACAGGTGCGCCCGGGCGGTACGGAAATGGTGGTGGGGGAAGAGGCGGCTTCGCAGCTCGACCTCGCGCCGGGCGATCGCGTCGAGCTGGCAGGGCGCGTACTCGATGTCGTCGGCGTCTTCGTCACCGGACGCGGGGTTCTCGACGCTTCGGCCGTCGTCGATGTGACGACAGCACAGTCTCTGTTCGGCACGCAGGATCGGGTGAATCTCGCGTTCGTCAACGTTCGCAGCGGCGAGGACGTCGCGCGCACGACAGCCCTGATCCACACCCGATTCCCTCGACTGGAAGCGACCCCCTCCGCACTGCTCACCTCGCGCTTCGCCTACATCGACCTGATCTCCGCCTACGCACGCGCCTTCGCACTGGTGGCTCTCGTCCTCGCTGCGGTGATGATCGCGAACACCGTAGGGATGAACGTCAATGAACGCCGGCAGGAGATCGCGCTTCTCCGCAGCATCGGCTGGAGCCGTATGAGGATCATGGCGCTCGTCGCGGGTGAGACCGGTGCGATGATCGCGATCGGCGCGCTGCTGGCCGTCCCGTGTGCCGCTCTCGGACTCCGGCTCCTGGACGACGGCGACGCCGTCTGGCTCGTTCCCGCTTCCGTCGGCGGCGCGAACGTGATCGAGGGCGTCGTCCTCGCCTTCCTTGTCGGCCTTCTCTTCGCCCTTCTCCCGATCGCGGACGCTCTTCGCAGGCGTCCGGCCGAAGCGCTGCGGAGTCTCTGAGATGCCGCGAGCAGCCGGAGTCGGGAGGACATCGCCGGAACCCGGTGCGGCGAGCGAAGCGTTCCGCTGGGAGCTGGTCCGGCCGCAGGGAGAGATCGCCTTCCGCGAAGCAGGTCGCGCGCGCGACGTCGTCCTCCTTCATGGTCTCGGAATGTCGAGCGCCTACTTCGCGAGACTCGCCAAGGCGCTGCACACAGGTGGCTGCAGCCCGATCGCGCCGGACGTCCCGGGACTCAGCCGCGGCAGCTCCAGTGCGAGCTGGCGGCAGCATTTCGACCTCGTCACACGCTGGGCCGACAGCGTCGGAATCTCAAGCGCGGCATGGGTCGGGCACTCGCTCGGATGCAACCTCGTGGCGCGGATCGCCAACCAGCGGCCCGACCTCGTCCGCTGCGCCGCACTCATCGCCCCACTCACGCCCGGGCGGCACTTCCTCCGGTTGCGATCGTTCGCGCTGCTCATGCACGACGCCCTGCGGGAGACGCGAGAGTCGTTCGGCTTCGCGGTCCTCGGCGCCCTCGACACCGGCCTGATCCGCTGCTGGCGAACGTTTCGCGAGTACCAGCCAACGCTCGGTGATCCCGCAGAAATCGCACCGGGCGCACTCATCATCGCCGGCGCAAACGACCCCTTCAGAGACCCCAACTGGCCGGCGGTCCAGGTGCCGGGCGCTCACGGCTGCCACATCACCCACCCGAGCGAGACCGCCTCGGCACTGCTCCCGTGGCTGACGCGCGACCACCACTCCCCGGTCTCGTCCTGATCCGTCGCAAGCCCCGAGAACGAACCGAAGAACTCAGGGACCGAGGATCTCTCGCGGATCACGTTCGGCCGCGAAGCGGCGCAGGCGAGTAGCCGGGGGAGGAGCGACGCGACGCCCCCGGTTTGCACGCGAGAAACGATGCGCCCTGGAGGGGCGCCGGATCCAATGCGCCGGCGCCCCTTCAGGGCGCAACTCATTTTTCGCATCGGTCCGGGGGTATCGCTTCGCTCAACCCCCGGCTATTCGCCGGCGCGGCTTCGCCGCGTTCATACCGCGCGCAAAGACCGAAGAACTCAGGGACCGAGGCCCGAGCTCTCCGGGAAGAAACAGATCGGGCCTGGCCTCCGTCCAATGCGGCGAAGGCAATAGAAGGAGACCCGAGATGAAAACCAGCAAGTGGATGACCCTGGCCGCAGTTCTCACCCTCACGAGCTCGCTCGCAATGGCCGCTCCGCACGGCGCAAGGACGGGCCGTCACGCCCGTGGAGGAGCGCGCATCGCCGCGAAGCTGAACCTGACCGACGCTCAGAAGGCCCAGGTGAAGGAGATCCGCCAGAACAGCCGCGAGGCGAACAAGGCGTTCCACGAAACGGCGCGGCAGACGTTCAGGGAGCTCCGCGCTGCGAGGAAGGCCAACGACACCGCGTCCGTCGAGCGCCTCCGGCCGATCGTCGCACAGCAGCGTGCGCAGCTGAGACAGCTCCGGCAGGCCGAGCGCCAGCAGTTCCTCTCGATCCTCACCGCCGAGCAGAAGGAACAGCTCGGCCAGATGAAGAACCAGCGGCGCGGCCGACGGTAGGCGTATGGAAGTGAGAAGAGTGATGAGTGAAGAGTGAAAGGGGCGGCGGTCTTTCACTCCTCACACTTCACTCTTTTTTTGTTCGAAGCGTGATCCGGCTCACCGGGCCGCGCGCGGCTGGCTTGCAGGTTGAACGTGCACACCTCAGCCGTGACCTATGAACTGGACCGTCGCAGTAGCCCTCCTGACCCGGCCGCCCAACCGCTGCGGCTGCTGGTGGTGGAGGACGACGCCGACTACTGCTCCTACATCGCTGCTCTGACCCGCCGGCTCGGCTTTCGGGTCGACACAGCGGTCGACGGCGAAGCCGCTCTGGAGCGCCTGGGTGATGCCCCGTACGATCTGGCGATCATCGACCACGAGTTGCCGCGGCTGAAGGGTATCGAGGCGATCGAGCGGATCCGGGCGGCCGAGTCGACCAGGAGTCTCTACGCGGTGATGCTCACCGCCTGCGACGACATCGAGACGAAAGTCGCGGCACTGCGCGCGGGCTTCGACGACTTCCTCACCAAGTCGTCTCCGGAGGCGGAGTTGAGCGCGAAGCTGATCGCTGCGCGGCGGCTCGTCTCGAGGCAGCGGTCGATGGACGTCACGATCCGCGACCTCTACGGACTGGCGACCCGCGACGACCTGACCGGCGTGTACAACCGCCGGTACTTCACGTCCGAGGCGGAGCGGCTTCTGTCCGAGGGGACGCCGGTCAACGTCGTGCTGCTCGACCTCGACGGGTTCAAGAGAGTGAACGACCTCTACGGCCACTCGGCGGGAGACCGCGTGCTGCGCGACGTCGCGACGGCCCTCCAGAGCCACACCCGGCCGATCGACATCGTCGCGCGCCTCGGCGGCGACGAATTCGTCGTGGCCGTCCCTGCCTCCGACTCCGAAGTGCTCCCGGCGATCTCCGAGCGCCTGACGACGGCCATCGAAGCGATGGAGTGGTCCGGCGGAGGCGTCTTCCGCGTCGGTGCCTCCGCAGGCATCGCCTCCTCGCGATCGCTCGCCGAGCCAACTGTCCAGCAACTGCTCGCGGAGGCGGACCGCGACATGTACCGGAACAAAGAACGCCGCAACCGCGAAGTTCTCAAGCCGGCGCCGGATCCGCCTGCCGAGCCGGGGACTCCGCAGCTCAGCCCGGCGGTCTGACGCTCAGCAACTGTGGCCGTTTCGGCCCGCGGCCGTCGCCCGACGAGCGCCCGTGCAGGTGGCGCCAGATCCACGGCAACAGGTGCGTCCGAGCCCACGCAACCTCGGCGTTGAGAAGATCGAGCGCCGTCACGTCCCTCCGGTCCGGGAGCTCCTCCATCCATCGGGCATCAGCTCCCGGCAGTCCGAGTGCGTGCGCGAGGGCGTCGGCGACTCGCGAGTGGCCGAGGGAGTTCGCGTGCAGCCGGTCATCGGACCAGAGCCGGGGATCGGAGGCGACCGGATGCGAGGCGAGGTCGCAGACGATCGCGCCACTGCGCCGGCAGGCTTCGCGGATCGCATCGTTCATCGCGAGGACGCGGTCGCCGAGGAGCCTCGCGACCGGCATCACACCGCGGAGGTCCGGCAGCGTGAACATGAGCACGGTCGCTCCCTGCCCGACGAGCGCGCGCTGCATCCTCTCGACCTCTCCGCCGAAGACCGAGGGATCGAAGCGCCTGCGGAGAACGTCGTTGGTACCTGCCGAAAGCGTGGCGAGGTCCGGCCTCATCGCCAGCGCGGGGTCGAGCTGCGTCTCGCGGATCTGTCGGGCGGTCCGGCCGCGGACGGCGAGATTGGCGTAGAGAAGACTCCCCTGCTGCGAGGCAATCCGCTCGGCGAGACGGTCGGCCCAGCCGCGGTAACCGCCGCGGCCGTCCGGGTCGTCCAGCCCTTCGCTGGTGCTGTCGCCGATCGCGACGTAGCGTTCGAACACGGGGGGATTGATCTCACAGCGCAGGGGTCGTTGTCACCTTCGTCGTGTGCGAGCGAACGCATTCGCGGGACCGGTGCCGCCCTCGCACCGAACGCCCTGTCGTGTTTCGACTCACAAGCTCTTGTGAGCTTTTCGTCCGATCTGCGCGATAATGCCGCCCTTCCCAGGAGGATTGCATGACGAGCGCAGGGGCGGTGCCCCTTCGATACCCCGTTGTTGCCAATTTCATAGGCGGCGAGTTCCGCCGAGGAGATGGCGAGTTCCTCGACGTCTTCAATCCTGCAGACGGTTCGGTCATCTCGCGCGTCCCCCTCTCCTCGGCCGCTCAGGTCGATGCGGCGGTCCACGCCGCGCAGAAAGCTTTTCCCGGATGGTCGGGCCTGCCGATCAAGGAGCGCGTCCAGGTCTTCTTCCGCTACAAGGCGCTGCTCGAGCGAAACATCGACGAGCTCGCCGCACTCATCACGGAAGAGAACGGCAAAGTCGCGAGCGAAGCGCGCGCCGAGGTGCTGAAGTCCGCCGAGCTGTGTGAGTTCGCGACGTCGCTGCCGCAGATCGTGCCGGGCGAAGTGCTCGAGGTCAGCCGCGGCGTCGAGTGTCGGATCGAGCGCTATCCGGTCGGCGTCGTCGCCTCCATCACCCCGTTCAACTTCCCGAACATGGTCCCGAACTGGACCATCCCGAACGCGCTCGCACTCGGCAACTGCATGGTGCTCAAACCGTCGGAGCTCGTCCCGCTGAGCGCGGGCCGCATTGCGGAACTGCTCCGCGAGGCCGGCCTCCCGGACGGCGTGCTGAACATCGTCCACGGCGGGCAGGCAACGGTCGAAGCGATCTGCGATCACTCCGGCATCGAGGCGGTGTCGTTCGTCGGCTCCACGAAGGTCGCGAAGATCGTCTATCGCCGCGCCACCTCGAACCTCAAGCGGGCGCTCGCACTCGGCGGCGCAAAGAACCACCTCATCGTGATGCCGGACGCCGATCCCGAGATGACGTCGGCGAACGTTGTCGCGTCGATGTCGGGATGCGCGGGCCAGCGTTGCATGGCAGCCTCCGTGATGATGGCGGTCGGCCAGACCGACCACGTCATCGAGAAGCTCGCGGGCCAGGCGCGGCGCGTCGTTCCCGGGACCGACGTCGGACCGGTGATCTCGCTCGAGGCCAGGCACCGCATCGAGCGCTACATCACGGAGGCCGAAGCCGAAGGAGCGAAGGTCCTCGTCGACGGCAGGAACTGGCGCGTCGAAGGGAAAGAAGAGGGCTACTACGTCGGCCCGACGATCATCGACCACGTGAAGCCGTCGATGCGCATCGCGCGGGAAGAAGTCTTCGGTCCCGTCCTCGTGATCATCCGAACCTCCGACCTCGACGAAGCGCTCCAGGTCGAGAACGCCTCGAGCTACGGCAACGCGGCGTCGATCTTTACCGAGAGCGGCGGCACGGCCCGCTACGCGATGGAGCGAGCGAGCGCCGGCATGGTCGGCGTCAACGTCGGCGTCCCGGTCCCGCGCGAGCCGTTCTCGTTCGGCGGATGGAACGAGTCGAAGTTCGGCGTCGGCGACATCACCGGACGCGGCTCGATCGAGTTCTGGACGAAGTCGAAGAAGTTCACGACCAAGTGGAACCGCGAAGCGGGCGTGAACTGGATGTCTTGAGACGAGTGGCCAGTGGTCAGTGGTCAGTGGCCAGTACGAGTCGCCCACTGACCACTGAACACTGGCCACTGACCACTAGAAACACAAGGAGCCCCCCCAATGGCCGATCTCTCAACCACCTTCACCGGGATCAAGATGGAGAACCCGTTTCTCCTCGCATCCGCTCCGCCAACCGAGTCGGACAGCAACATTCTCCGAGCCTTCGAGGCTGGCTGGGGGGGCGTGGTCACCAAGACGATCGGGATGCATCCGGTCGTCAACGTGAAGGGGCCGAAGACGAAGTTCCTTCGTGCCGACGCCGACTCTCCCCGGCTCTCGACGAAGAAGCGCGAGCATGCAGCTCTGCACTCGTCGTGGAACTGGGAGCTGATCTCGGACAAGGGCCTCGACTGGTGGCTGCCGCGAATCACGCGCATCAAGCAGGCGTTCCCGAACCGCGCGCTGATCGCCTCGATCATGGCCGGCTCGGGGAGCGACCGGGAGCTTCAGCACTGGCAGGAGCTGACCCGCGCCGTGCAGGACGCCGGCGCCGACGGCATCGAGATGAACTTCTCCTGCCCGCACATGGACCGCGACGACATGGGGGCGAACATCGGGCGCAACCGCATCCTCTGCGCCCAGGTCACCGCCACGGTGAAGGAGGTCGCGAAGGTGCCGGTCTGGGTGAAGCTCACCCCTTCCACCACCGACATCACGCTCGAAGCCGCGGGAGCCTTCGACGGAGGAGCGGACGCGATCACCTCGTCGAACACGTTCCCGTCGCTGACGCTCGTCGATCCCGAGACGCTCGAATTCGAAATGAGCGTCGACGGCTACACCTCGAGCGGCGGAATGGGCGGCCCCGCCATCCTCCCGCTCTCGCTGGCGAAGATGGCCCAGCTCACACACGCCTTTCCAGACCGCGCGTTCTCCGGCATCGGCGGCATCTCCAACTTCGACCACGCGCTGAACTACTTTCTGCTCGGCTGCGGCACGGTGCAGGTCTGCACCGCCGCGATGCTCGACCAGGCGGTCGGTCCGAACGTGATCCGCGAGCTCGTGCGGGGCATGAGCGAGTTCCTCGATCGCAATGCACACCGCGGCTGGACGTCGCTGGAGGACTTCCGCAGCCTCCGCCGCGACCGGGTCGTCCCGCAGTCGCAGATCAAACGCCCCGACCAGTCCGACTACCACGGCGGCTTCGATGCCGAGGGCTACGCCCCGCCCGAGCCGACACTCGCCAAATGAGGCCCAGATGACCGCAAACACGATCGAGGGGACAAAGACCGCTTCGGAAACGCTCGCGAGACACAAAGAGCACATCTGGGGCTGCGCCGCGACGTACTACGAGAAGCCGCTCGTCATCGACCGCGGCGAAGGGATGCACGTCTGGGACGAGGAGGGAACCCGCTACCTCGATTGCTTCGGCGGCGTCCTCACGGTCTCGGTCGGACATGCGAACCAGTCGGTCAACGGCGCCATCATCGAGCAGCTCGGGAAGGTCAGCCACACCTCCGGCCTCTACGTACAGAAGCCGCAGGCGGACCTCGCGGCGAAGGTCGCGCAGATCACGCCGGGCAAGCTCGACGCGAGCTTCTTCACGAACAGCGGGACGGAAGCCGACGAGACTGCGATGGTCCTCGCGCGGCTCTACACGGGTCGGCAGGAGATCGTCGCCCTGCGCCACGCCTACCACGGCCGGTCGATGCTCGCGATGGCCGCGGCGGGTCACTCGACCTGGCGCCACGGCGGGACGCAGGTGGCCGGCATCAAGCACGCGCGTGCGCCCTACTGCTACCGTTGCCCCTTCAATCTCGAGCCGTCGTCGTGCGGCCTCGAATGTGCGAAGGACGTCGAGGAGCTGATCCAGACGACGACCGACGGCAGGATCGCGGCCTTCATCGCGGAGCCGATCCTCGGCGTCGGTGGCTTCATCACCCCGCCGAAGGACTACTTCAAGGTCGTCGTCGAGATCATCCGCCGCTACGGCGGGATCTTCATCGCCGACGAGGTGCAGACCGGATGGGGCCGCACCGGCGACAAGTGGTGCGGCATCGAGCACTGGGACGTCGTCCCCGATGTCATGACGTTCGCGAAGGGGATGGCGAACGGCAGCCCGATCGGCGCGACCGTCACGACCCACGAGATCGCCAACGCCTACCCCGGCCTCACCTTCTCGACGTTCGGCGGCAACCCGGTCACCTCCGTCGCCGCGCTCGCGACCATCCGCTACATCGAGGAGAACGACCTGCCGCGCAATGCGGCCATCGTCGGCGGCTACCTCCGCGAGAAGCTCGAAGCGCTCAAGGAGAAGTACCCGGTCATCGGCGACGTCCGCGGCATGGGGCTCATGCAGGCGATCGAGTGCGTCGAGGACCGCAAGACCAAGGTGCCGGCGCCGAAGGCGGTGCTGACGGTGTTCGAGGAGACCCGGCGCCGCGGTGTCCTGATCGGCAAGGGTGGGCTGCACGGCAACGTCATTCGCCTCGGCCCGCCGCTGATCGCATCGAAGTCCGACATCGACGAGCTCGTCGCGGCGCTCGACGCCGCGTTCGCAATGGTGTGAGGGGTGGAATGAAGACGCTGATCAGGAACGGGCGCATCGTCACCGCGGTCGACGACTACGAAGCCGACATCCTCATCGACGGCGAGACGATCGCGGTCATCGGACGTTCGCTCGACATGGAGGCCGACCGCGTCATCGACGCGAAAGGACGGCTCGTCATCCCCGGCGGGATCGATCCGCACACCCACATGGAGCTCCCGTTCGGCGGCACGTTCGCTTCCGACGACTTCCACACCGGCACAGTCGCCGCGGCTCACGGCGGAACGACGACCATCATCGACTTCGCGGTGCAGTCGAAGGGTCAGGCCCTTCGCGAGGCGGTCGACGCGTGGCACGCAAAGGCCGAGGGGAAAGCGGTCGTCGACTACGGCTTTCACCTGATCTGTACCGATCTTCCGGACGAGCGCCTCCAGGAGATGAAGCGGCTCATCAGCGAGGGCGTGTCGAGCTTCAAGCTCTTCATGGCGTACCCCGGCGTCTTTCTCCAGGACGACGCGACGATCTACAAGGCGATGGCGACCGCGGGAAACGCCGGAGGCCTCGTCTGCATGCACGCCGAGAACGGCGTCGTCATCGACGCGATCGTCAAGCACGCGATCTCCGAGGGAAAGACCGCGCCGAAATACCACGCGCTCACGCGGCCGACGAAGGCGGAGGCCGAAGGGGTGAACCGCGCGATCGCGCTCGCGGAGATGGCCGACGCGCCGGTCTACATCGTCCACCTCAGCTGCAACGACGCTCTCAAGAAAGTCGTGGAGGCGCGCGACGCGGGTCTGCCTGCCTATGCGGAGACCTGCCCGCAGTACCTCTTCCTCGACTACGACCTCTACGAACGTCCCGGATTCGAAGGGGCGAAGTGGGTGATGACCCCTCCCCTGCGCGACCGCTCGAACCAGAAAGAACTGTGGCGCGGACTGCGGATGAACGACCTGCAGGTGATCTCGACCGATCACTGCCCGTTCTGCTTCAAGGAGCAGAAGGAGCTCGGCAAGGACGACTTCTCGAAGATCCCGAACGGCGGGCCGGGCGTCGAGCACCGGATGAGCCTCGTCTTCAACGGAGGCGTCGTCGAAGGGCGCATCTCGCTCAACCGGTTCGTCGAACTGACGTCCACCTCCGCCGCGAAGATCTTCGGACTCTTCCCGAAGAAGGGGACGATCGCCGTCGGTTCCGATGCCGACATCGTCATCTTCGACCCGGACGAGGAGATGACGATCAGCGCGGCGACACACCACATGAACGTCGACTACAGCGCGTACGAAGGAACGAAGGTCCGCGGCGTGACGAAAACCGTGCTCTCACGCGGGAAGGTCGTCATCGACGAGGGGACGTTCACGGGGAAGTCCGGCGACGGACAGTTCCTGAAGCGCGGGCATTTCAACTCACCGAAATGATCGATCTCGCTCCCTTCACCACAGAGACACAGAGAGCACAGAGGAGCACAGAGGCCTCTGTGTACCTCTGTGCTCTCTGTGTCTCTGTGGTTCGCACAACGGAGGACCGATGACGACCACCGCCGCCGCCCCTGAGCTCCTCGAGCTGACCGACGAAGAGACGGCCGGCAATCCGCTCTGGAACGAGGACCTCGCACCGACCCCGCCGTCGAAGCGCACCTGGTCGACGTACAACATCGCGGCCCTCTGGGTCGGCATGAGCGTGGTCATCACGACCTACACGCTAGCCTCCGGGATGATGCTCCAGGGGATGACGTGGTGGCAGGCGATGATCACGATCCTCCTCGGCAACACGATCGTCCTCATCCCGATGGTGCTCAACGCGCACGCCGGGACGAAGTACGGCGTGTCGTTCCCGGTCCTCTGCCGCGCCGCATTCGGCGTGAGAGGCGCGAACCTCCCGGCGATGCTGAGAGCCGTCGTCGCGTGTGGCTGGTTCGGCATCCAGACCTGGATCGGCGGACTCGCACTCGACGCACTGATGAGCGCCGCGCTCGGCGGATGGAACGGCATCGCGAATCACAGGTCGATCGCGTTCGGCGCCTTCTGGCTCGTGCAGGTCGCGATCATCTTCCGCGGGACGGAAGGCATCAAGAAACTCGAGAGCTGGAGCGCTCCCCTGCTCCTCGCCGGCGGCGCCGCACTCCTTCTCTGGGCGATCAATCGCGCAGGCGGCCTCGGCGTGGCGCTCGCCGAGTCGAATCATCTGCAGAAAGGGAGCGGGACCTTCTGGGCGGTCTTCCCCGCGGCTCTGACCGCCAACGTCGGCTACTGGGCGACGTTGAGCCTCAACATCCCGGACTTCACGAGGTACGCGAAGAGCCAGCGCTCGCAGATGCTCGGGCAGGCGCTCGGGCTGCCGACGACGATGACCGCGTTTGCCTTCATCGGCGTCGCAGTCACGAGCGCGACGATGGTCATCTTCGGCGAGCCGGTCTGGGATCCGGTCGTCCTCGTGACCAAGATCGGCAGCCCGGCGGTCATCATCTTCGCCGCGCTCATCGTCATGGCGGCGCAGCTCACGACCAACATGGCCGCGAACGTCGTCTCCCCCGCCAACGACTTCTCGAACCTGAGTCCACGACGCATCAGCTACGTCACCGGTGGCCTCATCACCGCGGTCATCGGCATCCTCATCATGCCGTGGAAGCTCTACTCCGATGCCGGCGCGTACATCTTCACCTGGCTGATCGGCTACTCGAGCCTCATGGGGGCGGTCGGCGGAGTGATGATCGCCGACTACTGGGTGATCCGAAACCGCAAGCTCTCCGTGCGCGACCTCTTCCTCATCGACGGCAAGTACAGCTACGGCGGCAGCGGGATCAACATGCGCGCCGTCGTCGCGCTCCTCTTCTCGATCCTGCCGGTGATCCCCGGCTTCCTCCGCGCCGCCTCGACGCCGGGAGGACAGGTCGCCGATCCGACGATGTTCGACCACATCTACACCCACGCCTGGTTCGTCACGTTCGGCCTGAGCTTCCTGCTCTACCTGGCGATGACGCGACCCGAACCTGCAAACGACTGACACCGGAGGAGTGAATGCCCCGTCTCGTGAAATGCGGCCTCATTCAGGCGAGCAATGCCTGCAGCACCGACGAGAAGATCCCGACCATCCGCGAAGCGAACCTCGACAAGCACCTCGCATTCATCGACCAGGCCGGGCGTGAAGGCGTCCAGATCCTCTGCATGCAGGAGATCTTCACCGGCCCCTATTTCTGCGCCGAGCAGAACCCTCGCTGGTACGAGGCGGTCGAGACGATCCCCGACGGGCCGACCACGAAGCTGATGCAGGAGTACGCACGCCGGTACCAGATGGTGATCGTCGTGCCGATCTATGAGGAAGACACCCCCGGCGTCTACTACAACACGGCCGCCGTGATCGACGCAGACGGGACGTACCTCGGCAAGTACCGCAAGAACCACATCCCGCACTGCGCTCCCGGCTTCTGGGAGAAGTTCTACTTCAAGCCGGGCAACCTCGGCTATCCGACGTTCGAGACGCGATACGCAAAGGTCGGCGTCTACATCTGCTACGACCGCCATTTCCCCGAGGGGGCGCGCGAGCTCGGACTCAACGGCGCGGAGATCGTCTTCAATCCGTCGGCGACCGTCGCCGGGCTCTCCGAGTACCTCTGGAAGCTCGAGCAGCCGGCCCACGCCGTGGCGAATGCGTATTTCGTCGGCGCGATCAACCGCGTCGGCACCGAGGCGCCATGGAACATCGGCGAGTTCTACGGCCAGAGCTACTTCTGCGACCCGCGCGGCCAGTTCCTCGCGGCCGGCTCGCGCGACCAGACCGAGCTGATCACCGCGGAGCTCGACCTCGACAAGATCCGCGAGGTCCGCAACGTCTGGCAGTTCTTCCGCGACCGCCGGCCCGAGACGTACGTGGGAATCCCGAAGCTGTAGCGCGGGGGAAGTCGCTCGGTTCCTCGGTTCCTCGGTCCCTCGGGGAGGGTGTGGTTTCCGCACCACGCTGCCCTTCGAACGGTTGGGCCCCGAGGAACCCCTTCACCACAGAGACACCGAGGACACCGAGGAGCACAGAGGCCTCTGTGTACCTCTGTGCTCTCTGTGTCTC
>JBAQWH010000409.1:0-5721 GCA_049298815.1 Thermoanaerobaculia bacterium
CGACCGTGCGCGGCGTCCTCCGAAACGACGCCGGCGTTTCCGACTTCATGCTCGATCCAGCAGCAGGACTCGCCTACGTGCGGATCACCATGCTCGGCGAGGAGACGGCCTCCGAGGTGGGACGTGCGATCGCACTCCTCGAGAAGAGAGGTCTCCGAGGACTGGTGCTCGACCTCCGCGATACACCGGGAGGGATGCTGACCCAGGCGGTCCGCGTCGCCGACCATTTTCTCGACGAGGGCGTGATCGTCACCTCGGTGACGCGCGACGGACGGAAGGTCATCAAAGCCTCGTCCGGAGTCGCGACACGCGTACCGCTCGTCGTTCTCGCCAACGACCGCACAGCCTCCTCGGCGGAGATCCTCCTCGCGGCGCTGGTCGACAACGGCCGCGCCACATTCGTCGGACAACGGTCGTTCGGCAAGGGACGGATTCAGGAGAAGATCGCGCTGCCGGCAGGCTACGGCGGAATCGTGATCACGACCGGTACCTTCGAGCGGCCCGCAGGCGGGACCTTCGATCGTCACGACAAGGCCGCCGGTGGCCGGGCCGGCATCGCGCCAGGCGAAGGGCTGGAAGTCGTGATCGAGGGTGAGGAGCTCGAGCGCTGGCGGGAGCAGATGGAGCGCCTCGATGGTGCGTTCATTCTTACTGCGGACGAGCAGCGGCAGGGGGCCGATCGGGTCCTTGATCGAGCGATCGAGGTGCTGCGCGCGAAAGCGAAACCGTAAGCGGCGATAATCGCGTCCCATGTCGCAGTGGATCCCGCAACCGGTCAACGAATCGTACTGGCAGGCTTCTCCCGTCTTCCGGCAGCTCTGCCGGCGCAAGCTCTCCGACGCGATGTGGACCAGCGCCGAGCCGCAGCTCGCAGCGATGGGACGCGAGTCGGCGGACGTGGTGTCGCAGCTCGCAGCGGTGGCCGATCGCGAGCCGCCGCGGCTGATATCGCACGATGCGAACGGGATCCGGATCGACCGGGTCGAGTACCACCCGGCGTACCACCGGATGGAGGAGATCGCATACGGCTCCGGGATGATCGCGATGAAGTACCGCGGGGAGGGGAGCGACCCTCAGGCGCCTTTCGTCGGCTTCGCGCTCGGGTATCTGTTTGCGATGGCGGAGTCGGGACTCTACTGCCCGCTCTGCATGACCGACGGCGTCGCGCGCGTGCTGACGAAGTTCGGCACGCGGGATCAGATCGCGCGCGTCGTGCCGCAGCTCACGTCGACCGAGACGTCGACGCTGTGGACCGGCGGCATGTTCCTGACTGAGAGATCGGGCGGGTCTGACGTCGGTGCGAATGAAACGATCGCACGCCGCGTGAACGGCGGATGGCAGCTGCACGGCCACAAGTGGTTCTGCTCGAACGTCGACGCAGAGGCGGTCCTCGTCACGGCCCGGCCGGAAGGGAAAGGTCCGGGGACGCGCGGCCTGCGGACGTTCCTCGTCCTCACGCGCGACAACCCGGGATTCCACATCGAGCGGCTCAAGTCGAAGCTCGGGGTCCGGTCGATGGCGACGGGGGAGGTGACGCTCGAGGGGGCGCGCGCCGAGGAGGTCGGGACGTTCGCCGCGATGACGGAGATGCTCAACCTCTCGCGGATCTACAACTCGGTCGCTGCGGTGGCGGTGGTCGGGCGCTCGGTGGTCGAGGCACGGAGTTACATCGAGCGACGGCAGGCATTCGGCCGTCCGGTCGTCGAGTGGCCGCTCGCGCAGGGGACGTTCTTCGACCTCGAGGCGGAACACGCTGCGGCGCTGCTGCTGACCTTCGAGACGATCGACGCGTTCTGCCGCGCCGATCAGGGAGACGAGGAGGCTGCCACGCTGCTCCGGCTCCTCACGCCGCTCGTGAAGATGTCGACCGCGAAGATGGCGGTCCCGTGCGTCTCCGAGGCGATGGAGCTGATCGGTGGCAACGGGTACATCGAGGAATCGCCAATGCCGCGGCTCCTTCGCGACGCGCAGGTCCTGCCGATCTGGGAGGGGACGACGAACATCCTCGTGCTCGACGCACTGCGCGTGGTGCTGAGGCACGGCACGCACGAGATGCTGCTCGCTCGGATCCGGAAGCACTTCCCGCGCGACGCGGACGCGCTCGCGTACACCCTCGCGTCGCTCGACGAGCACGACGCGCGATGCTGGATGGACCGGCTCGTCCGGCTGTTCCAGCTCGCCCTCCTCATCGAGGCCGACCTCGGCGAGTATGCGGACCGGCTGAAGCACCGCCCCCTCGGGATGGTGCCCGGGGCGCGGATGTGGAACGCGTAGCGGCCTCCTTCACGCGCTTCTCTCTGTCTGTGCCCCTCTGTGTTCTCTGTGTCTCTGTGGTGAACCGGACGTGAGTTCACCACAGAGGCACGGCGCAGCTGCGCCGCAACCGAAGTTCGATAACCTTCTCCCCGCCTGCGGGGAGAAGGTGCCGAAGGCGGATGCGGGGTTCGGAGGCCACGCCCCTCACCCGCACTCCGCTTCGCTCCGTGTCTCCCTCTCCCCGCTAACGCGGGGCGAGGGGCGACGAAAAGCTCGCACCGCGCGAAGATTCTCGTACTCAGTAGCACAGAGGACACAGAGGAGCACGGAGGATTACCGTCGAGGTGCCGAGTGAGGATTCGCCAGCCACTTTGCTACGGTACTCACCATGACACGCGAGGCTGCCCTGAGCGGGAGGCCTTCTGCGCGGGCCTCGACGAGATCGTGAGCGTCTGATCGCGGGTGTCGATCCGCATGGTGCGGCCGACGCGGTCGAGCACTCCGGCGGCGCGGGCACAGGCGAGCAGGTAGCAGCCGGATGCGGCAACGTATAGGCGCTGCGACCACATGGCCTGCAGCTCTGCGTACGCGGTGGCCAGCTCGCCAGGCTCGGAAGCAGACGTCATGAGACCGAGGAGTCGGTGCGCACCGGTGCTGAACCGGTCGATGTTGCGGCGGAGATGCGGATGCGCTTCGACCGTCCAGGCGAACGAGAGCGGGAGCCGACGATTCTCGAAGTTGATCAGGCCACTGTGCAGGCGCCGTTTCAGCTCCGGCTTCCAGTCCTGATCGTCGAGCCAGGCGGCCCACACCGGGGTGTAGATCTCTCTGCGGCGTGCGAGATCGCATCGCTCGTCGTAGGCGTCGTGGTAAGGCGTGGCGGCCGCGAGCGCGGCTGTCCAGCGGGCGGCGTCGCCGGTCTTTGCCGCGCGCAGCGTGGCCTCCAACTCAGGCCGCGGGAAGAGCAGCTGGATCCGGACCGTGGCCGCCTTTCCGTCGGCGATATCGAATTGCCGCAGGTCGATCGAAGGCGCCACGTCCCACATCGTCGCGAAATCCACCATCCTTCGAAGGGTCGCGAGCGAGAGCGATCTCCTTTCGAGCTCGACCTGATAGTGCAGGCCGTAGTCGAGCGTGTCGGTGGTCGGCCGTTCGAGGAATTCGGTGGAGTCGGCCTTCAGCTCGATCGCCCACTCGATCTCGTTCTGCGGGACGTTGACCTCCTCGTACTTGTGCGCGCCGTAGGAGGTGACGAAGCTGAAGCCGTCGATCGACGTTCGGGTCGCCTGCCGAAACACCCGCTCGTCGCGGGTCTTGACGGCCCAGCGTCCAAGGCCGAGGGAGAAGCCGCCGCTCGCGCGCTGCGTGACCATCGCCTCGTTGAGGTACCGGACCACGCGCCGCGTCTGCCGCTCGCTCCGCAGGAGTGGCAGCAGGGTCGCGAGGTCGCCCGCCATCGCGAGCCGGTAGTCGTGCTCGAGTTGCGAGTCGTCGAGCAGGACGAAGTCGGCGAGCGCGGTGTTCTCCTCGATCCGGCTGTATTCGTACGTGAAACCGGTGGCCGCTTTCCAGGTGACCGCCGCGCGGAGTCTGGTGCGGAGTCGGCTGATGAGCCGGTTGAGCGCGCGGCGTACGGCTTCGACCGTTCGTCCACGCAGCCCGAGCCGGTCGGCGACCCTGGCGGCAAGGCGCGCATCGAGTTGCTCGACCTGGGCCTGCCGGACGCCGGCCGACGCCTCGAGGAGCGCGTCGATCGCGGCGTTCACCCACGGGGCGCCAGAGACCGACGCGCCGAGGTCGACGTCGATGCCGAAGCGCCGGCTGTCGGAGCGTCCCTTGCGAATCGAGAAACGGTACGACCGGCCCTCGTGTCGCGAGATGATCACGACGAAGTCGTCGGAGACCTTCACGTTGGCCGTCACCGCGAGCGACGCGGAGGTCCGGACCGCGATCGGAATCCCGACGGGAAACTCGGAGACGAGCTCCGCCATGGTCGTGCTGAGGGCATCGACGACGTCGAACGTGACCGACGCGGTGATCTCTCCGCCGAGCTTGATCGCCAGCGCTTCCGAGGGCTGCAGACGGCGGACGTCGGCGAGGTCGAGGATCGAGCGCGGCGCCTGCAGGTCTCCCGCGACCGCCCCCCAGACGCCCTCGGATCCGTCGTGTACCCGGTAGTCGCTGAGCTCGACCTCGCGCGAAGCGGTGGTGCTGGCAAGGAGGGCTGTCTTCCGGACGCTGCCGGCATCGACCTTCGCCCGCAGCTTGTACTTCAGCCAGGCCTGCTGGGCGGCGAACGAGATGTGTGGCGGTGCCGCACCGGTCGGCCGCGCGTACACGGCGTCCTCGTCGCGGTCCTTCTCGCCGTTGAACACCGAGACCTCGAGGTTCGAACGGGCGCCGGCTCGGAGCTTGACGTCGGAGAGGACGATCGAAGGGGAGGTGAGGCGCAGGCGGAGCAGCGACTCGTCGATGTCCTGCAGCGACGTGTCGCCGAAAGACTCGCGGAGCACGTCGAGATCCACGTTCACGCGTGACATTGCGCCCCCTGACCGCGGCTTGCGCCGCGGAAGTGTGAAGTAAGAAGTGTGAAGTGTGAAAGCCCCCCGGCCTGGGTCTTTTCACACTTCACACTTCACACTTCACACTTCTTACTTTGCTGAACGAGGAGCGTACTACGCGCTCGCGGTGGACGCACCGGTGAAGATCACGCGGGCGCGTCCGCGCGTCAGAAAAGCGCGACGCCGCGTCGCTGCGCTTCCGCGAGGAGGTCGAGGAACTGCGTGCGCGGGACCTCTCTCGCGCCGAGCGCCTCCATGTGCGGCGTCATCACCTGACAGTCGAGGAACGTGGCGCCGCGCTCGCGCAGGTGGTCGATCAGGAACAGGAGCGCGAGCTTCGATGCGTTCGGCGTGCGGTGGAACATGCTCTCGCCGGTGAAGACGCCGCCGGAGTCGACGCCGTAGAGACCGCCGACGAGCGTTCCGTCTTTCCACACTTCCACACTGTGGGCCCTGCCGGCGGCGTGGAGCTTCGAGTACGACGAGATGATGCGTGGCGCGATCCAGGTTCCGTCCTGCTCGGGCCGGACGGCCGCGGCGCATCCGTGGATTACGGAGCGGAAGTCGCGGTCGATGGTGAAGGTGAGGTCGGCGCGCTCCTCCGCTTTCCGCAGCGAGCGGCCGACGTGGACCTCGTCGAAGAAGAGGAGGGCGCGGCGGCGCGGCGAGAACCAGGGGAGGGGGAGCCCGTCGTGTGGCCAGGGGAAGATGCCTTTGCCGTACGCCTCGAGGAGCGTGTCGACGCGGAGGTCCTCGCCCATCGCGACGATGTCGCCGCGGGAGAAGCGCGGATCCGGGAAGACGGCATGATCGCCATTCATGAGATGGCCGCCGGAGAGCGGACTTCAGTCCGCGCGTGTCGGACTTCTGTCCGGCACGGGGTCGGACCGCCAGCGGACTGAAG
>JBAQWH010000410.1:0-5815 GCA_049298815.1 Thermoanaerobaculia bacterium
CCCGCGCGCGGATCGCCGCCGACGCCTCCCCCGATTCCGTCGAGGTGATCTCTGCACTCGTCAGCGCGGCGACCTCCACCTGCAGGTCGATGCGGTCGAGCAGAGGCCCCGAGATGCGCGCGAGGTAGCGCGCGATCTGCTGCGGCGTGCACGTGCACTCGCGACGACCGTCGTTGAAAAAGCCGCAGGGACATGGGTTGAGCGCCGCCGCGAGCGTGAACCTCGAAGGAAACGTCAGCGTCCGCGCGGCCCGCGCGATGGTCACGAGTCCGTCCTCCATCGGCTGCCGCATCACCTCGAGCGTGTCCCGGCGAAACTCCGGAAGTTCGTCGAGGAACAGCACGCCGTGGTGCGCGAGGCTCACCTCTCCGGGACGCACCTGCGCCCCGCCGCCCGCGAGCCCCGCGGTCGAGATCGTGTGATGCGGCGCCCGGAAGGGCCGTCTTGCGATGAGTCCGCTGCCCGCCGGCAGCGTCCCTGCCACCGAGTGGATCTTCGTCGTGACGATCGCTTCCTCGAGCGTCAGCCTCGGAAGGATCGAGGCGAGCCGTTTCGCCAGCATCGTCTTCCCCGACCCCGGCGGGCCGATCATCATCACGTTGTGGCCGCCGGCTGCCGCGACCTCGAGCGCGCGTTTGGCCAGCGCCTGTCCTCGCACCTCGGCGAAGTCGGCGCCGTCACCGTTGCGCTCGGCGGCCGGAACCGATTGCGTCGGCGGGATCGTCTGACCTCCCACGAGGTGCTGGATCAGCGCCGGAAGATGCGGCGTGCCGATCACCCGCATGCGCTGCACGGCCGACGCTTCGTTCGCGTTCGCAAGCGGGACGATCAGTTCGCGGACGTCCGGTTCCGCCGCCAGCGCCGCCGAAATCGAGAGTGCCCCGCGGACCGGCGTGAGCGTTCCGTCGAGCGAGAGCTCGCCGACGAACACGCGCCCGGCGATCTGCTCCCCCTTCAGGGTCTCGAGCGCGTGGAGGATGCCGATGGCGATCGGGAGATCGAAGCCCGACCCTTCCTTCCGGACGTCCGCCGGCGAGAGATTGACGATCAGGTGGCGGGATGGGAGATAGGTTCCGCAGTTCGCGAGCGCCGAGCGGACTCGTGCGATCGCCTCGCGGACGGCCGGGTCGGGAAGTCCGACCAGCGTGATTCCGGGTTGTGCCGAGTACCCGCCGAGGTCCACTTCGACCACAATGCGGACGGCGTCGATACCCAAGGTCGCTGCGCTCCACACCTTCGAGAGCATGGCGCTTGTGACCCCGTGCGGAAGTCCCGCACCGAGGCTACCTCGGAGTTCCGACCGCCGCAACCATCAGGCATGGTGGCTGCTCAGTTGAACCGAGGCAAAGGAGAGACGAATGAAGATCATGGTTCCCCACAACACCTCGCGCGAGGAAGCGAAGAAGGTGGTCGAGCAGAGGGCGGCCAGCCTCATGAAGCAGTTCGGCGTTCAGGCGCAGACGGTCGAGCACGAGTGGATCGGCGACGTCCTGCACGTGCGCGGCAAGGCGATGGGGCTGCAGGTCAAGGGGTCCGTGGAGGTGACGGAGGCCGAGATCATCGTCGACGGCGACCTCCCGCTCATGGCCCGGCCGTTCGAGTCGAAGATCCGGGAAGCGGTCGTTCGCGAGACCGACCAGATGTTCAGGAAGGCGTGACCCGAACTAATTACTGAGGACTGAGTGCAGCGGCCAGGACGGCCGGCTCCTCAGTCCTCAGTCCTGCGTTTCTTGACGTCGAGGATCTTCTTCAGCGCGTCGACGTTCGGATCGACGAACAGCCGGCCATCGACTTCGACCGCCGGGTCGTTGCCCAGCTGATGAGTGTAGACCGCGTACTTTTCGCCGTATGCCAGATCGTGATCGACCTTGAACTCGGAGAGAAACCCCTCGACGAGTGAGCTCTTGCGCTTCTTTGTCCCGGGGAAGAACTTGACTCTCATGCTCCCCCTCCCTTCCCGCACGTGTTTCGATTTTAGACGGATCGTCGCACGATAGGCGCGTGCGCGCTGCCTGTCAAACACGCCCTGCTGCGCGACTCATGCCACGGCCGTGTCGCGGTACTGGATCTCGTACAGGCGGTGATAGAGCCCTTCGAACTGCATGAGCTCCTCGTGGCTCCCTCTCTCGCGGATCTCTCCGTGGTGGAAAACCAGGATCTCGTCGGCCGAGCGGATCGTGGAGAGCCGGTGCGCGATGACGATCGAGGTGCGTCCCTCGAGCAGCGTCTCGATCGCCTCCTGGATCAGGAGCTCGGTCTCGGTGTCGATCGAGGACGTCGCCTCGTCGAGGATCAGGACGGGAGGGTTGAATGCGAGTGCGCGGGCAAAGGAGAGCAACTGCTTCTCCCCGACCGACAGCCCGGCTCCGCGCTCGCGAACCTGAGCCGCGTAGGTCCCGGGGAGGCGCGAGATGAAGCGGTTGGCCTGGACGCGGGCGGCGGCCTCCCGGACGCGCTCGTCCGCGATCTGCGCGTCGCCGAGGGAGATGTTCTCTCCGATCGTGCCGGTAAACAGGAAGAAGTCCTGCTGCACGATCGCGAAGAGGCGGCGCAGCGACTCGAGCGAGATCCGGCGGATGTCGATCCCGTTGATGAGGATCTCGCCGCGCTGGATGTCGTAGAAGCGGAGGAGCAGCGCGGTCACGGTCGTCTTCCCTGCACCGGTGTGCCCGACGAGCGCCACCCTCTGCCCCGTTTCGACGCGGAAGGAGACGTTGCGCAGAACCCACTCGTCCGGGTTGTAGGCGAACCAGACGTCGCGGAACTCGATCGACTCGAGGGTCTCGACCGTCTCGCTGCCGTCGTCGACGATCTTCGCCGGGGTGTCGAGCAGCTTGAAGATCCGCTCGCTCGCAGCCATCGCGGCCTGGAGGATGTTGTATTTCTCGGAGAGGTCCGAGATCGGCTCGTAGAAACGCTGTGCGTACTGGAAGAACGCGACGAGCGCGCCGATCGACACGGCGCCCTGGACCACCTGCCCTCCGCCGTACCAGACGATCAGCGCGATGCCGATCGTCTCGATGATGTTGATCGCCGGGTAGAAGACCGCGTAGTAGAAGATCGAGTCGATGTTCGCGTCGCGATGCCGCGCGTTGAGCCCCTCGAACTTCGCGGCCTCCTTCTCCTCACGGTTGAAGAGCTGGACGGTCGCCATGCCGGAGATGTGCTCCTGCAGGAACGCGTTGATTGCGGCGATCCGGGCGCGCACCTGCCGGTAGGTCGTCCGCGCACCCCGCCGGAACCAGATCGACACGAGGATGATGAACGGCGTGATCGAGAAGAGGACGAGCGCGAGACGCCAGTCCATCCAGAAGAGCACTCCGACGATGCCGATGAGGACGAAGATGTCGCCGAAGATCGCGACGAAGCCCGCCGTGAACAGCTCGTTCAGCGCATCGACGTCGGTCGTCACCCGTGTCATCAGCCGCCCGACCGGGTTCCTGTCGAAGAACTGGACGTCGAGCCTCTGCAGGTGCGTGAAGATCTGCTTGCGGAGGTCGTACATGATGTACTGCCCCATCAGATTCATCAGCACCATCTGCGCGTAGAGGACGGCGAATCCTCCGACGAGCGTCAGCAGGTAGAGCCCCGCGGCGATCTGGAGGCCGCGGTCCGGATCGAGTGTGAGCCCGTGCTCCGCGAGGAACACGCCGATCCTCTGACTGACGCCGACCGCGCTCAGCCCCTCGACCGGCTTGACGTAGAGGTCGATCGCGATGCCGGTGATCGCCGGCCCCGCAATCTGCAGCAGCGACGAAAGGATCACGAGCACCACGGAGACCGTCGCCCGCAGCCGGTACGGCCGGAGATAGCGAAGCAGCCGGACGGTCAGCCGCGCGTCGAACGACTTGCCGGCTTCGTCTTCATGCCGCTCGACACCTTCAGACATGCGGCCACCTCCCACCCGGGTTCCTCGGGTTCCTCGGTTCCTCGGTTCCTCGGGGAAGGCCCGGCGAGGTTCGCGCCTGGTTCCTCGGTTCCTCGGTTCCTCGGGGAGTGCCCGGCAAGGTCCGAGCCGCGGACCTGCCTCTCGCGCACCTCTCCGAGGAACCCCGAGGAACCCCGAGGAACTCCGGAAAAGGAACCCCGAGGAACTGAGGGACCGAGGGACCGAGGGACCGGTCGTGCGGCCGGGTCACGCGATCTCCTCCAGCTCCGCCTCGATCGTCTGACGCCGATAGAGGTCCGCGTAGTAGCCGTGCCGGTCGAGCAGTTCTTCGTGGGTCCCGCGCTCGACGATGCGGCCCTCGTCGAGCACGACGATGTGGTCCGCGTCCTTCACCGAGGAGACGCGGTGCGAGACGATGAGCACCGTGCGCCCCTGCCTCACCGAGCGCAGCGCCGTGAGGATCTGCTCTTCGGTATGCGTGTCGACCGCGCTGAGTGAGTCGTCGAGGATGAGGATGAGCGGGTCGCGCACGAGAGCGCGCGCGATCGCGGCGCGCTGTTTCTGGCCGCCGGACAGCGTGATGCCGCGCTCCCCGATCACGGTCTCGAGCCCCTGAGGGAACGAGGCGACGTCGGGGGTCAGCCCTGCCATCCTTGCAGCGGTGTCGACCTCTTCCGCGGTCGCTTCCGCCCGGCCGAAGCGAATGTTCTCCGCGATCGATTCCGAAAAGAGGAAGGTCTCCTGCGGGACCATGCCGACCGCGGACCGCAGCTGCTCGATCGGGATCGTCTCGACGGGACGGCCGTCGAGCAGGACGGTCCCCGGCGGCGGCTCGAAGGTGCGGGTCAGGAGTGCCAGCAGCGTCGACTTGCCGCTGCCGGTCCTCCCGACGATGCCGAGCGTCTCGCCGGCGCGGACCTTCAGGTCGATGCCTCTCAGTGCCGGATGTGCGGATGGCGAGCCATCCGCGGTCGGGTAGAAGAAGGTCAGGTCGCGCAGCTCGAGGTCGCCCGTGAGCCCCTCGAGCGCTCCCGTGGCAGTCCCCGACATCGCCGCCCCGGGGGGGATCGACCAGATCTCGCTCAACCGCTTCATCGACGCCATCCCCCGCTGGAACAGGTTGATGACCCAGCCGAACGCGATCAGCGGCCAGATCATCCGGCCGAGATAGAACTGGAACGCGACGAAGGAGCCGAGCGACAGCGTCCCGGCGATGATCTTCTGGCTTCCGATGTAGAAGACGACGACGAACATCACGCCGATCAGCGCGTGGAGCGACGGGTAGAAGGTCGCGGTGAGGCGGATCAGCGAGCGGTTGCGCTCCACGTACTCGTGGTTCATCCGCTTGAAGCGCTCGATCTCGTTCGCTTCCTGCGTGAAGGCGCGGACCACGCGCATCCCCGCGAGGTTCTCCTGGACTCGCGCGGAGATGTCGCCGAAGTAGTCCTGCACCGAGCGGAAGCGGACGTGGATCTTCTGGCCGAAGTGCTTCACGAGTCCCGCGACGACCGGCACGGCGAGAAGCGCGATGAACGCCATCGTCGTGTCGATTCCGAGCATCATCGCGAACGCGCCGATGACGATCAGCAGCGACGAAAGCGAGTGCATCGTCGCCGGACCGATGAGCATCCGCACCGAGCTGAGGTCGTTCGTCGCGCGCGACATCAGGTCGCCGGTCCTCTGCTCCTGGTAGAAGCTCAGCGGCAGCTTCTGCAGATGACCGTAGAAGTCGTTCCGCATGTCGTACTCGATCAGCCGCGACGCGCCGATGATGATCCACCGCTGCAGGTAGAGGAACGCCCCCTCGATCACTGCGGCGCCGACGAGCAGCAGACCGTACCGGACCAGGGTGCCGCGCACGAACCCCGCACCGAGCTCGTTCACCGCATTGCCGATGATGAGCGGCTTGAGCAGCGAGAATGACGC
>JBAQWH010000411.1:0-1895 GCA_049298815.1 Thermoanaerobaculia bacterium
CTCGAGATCTCCGCGACGCGCCTCAGCGGGGGCGAGGCCTCGGGCTGGGTCGTCGCAATCGAAGACTCGACCCAGCTCGTCCAGGCGCAGAAGCTCGCCGCCTGGAACGAGGCTGCGCGGCGGATCGCCCACGAGATCAAGAACCCGCTCACTCCCATCCAGCTCTCCGCCGAGCGGATCGCGAAGAAATGGCGCCGGGGCGACAGCGACGCGGCGGAAGCGATCGAGACCGGCACGCGGACCATCGTCGACGAGGTGACGCAGCTCAAGCGGATGGTCGACGAGTTCTCGCGCTTCGCACGGATGCCGGCGATCCACCTCCGCCACGCGCGCCTCGCCGAGATCCTCCAGCAGGCCGCCGCGCTCTACCGCGACACCAAGCCCGGCGTCACGATCGTCGTCGATGCCCCCTCGGATCTCGACATCCTCATGGACCCCGAGCAGATCCGCCGCGCCGTCGGCAACCTCGTCAAGAACGCGGTCGAGGCGACCGGCGAGGGCGAAGTCCGCATCTCCGCACGCCGCGCCCCGCACCGCGTCGTCATCGAAGTCGCCGACACCGGCCGCGGAGTCGCCGATGCCGACAAGGAGAAGCTCTTCCTGCCGCACTTCTCGACCAGGCAGGGAGGGACCGGCCTCGGACTCGCGATCGTCCACCGGATCGTCCGCGACCACGACGGCCAGATTCACGTCCACGACAACCAGCCGCGAGGGACGCGGTTCGAGATCGAGCTGCCGGCGTAGGTCGTTAGTGGTTAGTGGTTAGTGGTTAGTGGTTAGTAGAACGGTTGCAGATCCGTGAGGGCGGCAAGGTGGTGCAGGAATGAAACGATTTATTGAATATAATAACAACGCTACAATAATGCTACTAGTTAACGCTCTACTAACGACTAACGACTAACGACTAACGACTAACAACTGCCATGTCCCGCATTCTGATCATCGACGACGAGCCGTCGATCCGCACCACGCTGTCGAGCATCCTCGAAGACGAGGGGCACCGGACGACGCTCTGCGAGTCGGGCGAGGAAGGGCTCGCGCAGTTCGCGCGCGACGAGTTCGACCTGATCCTGCTCGACCTCTGGCTGCCCGGCGTCGACGGCCTCGTCGTGCTCGAACGCCTGCGCAACGCCGGCGCCCCTCCGGTCATCATGATTTCCGGCCACGGAAACATCGAGGCCGCGGTGAAGGCGACGCGCCTCGGCGCCTACGACTTCCTCGAGAAGCCGCTCTCGCTCGAGCGCGTGCTGCTCACCGTCAACCACGCACTGAACGACCAGAAGCTGCGCGAGCAGGTCCGCGATCTCCGCCGCCACCTGACGCTCGAGGAGATCCTGATCGGCGACAGCGAGCCGATGCGGAAGCTCGACCAGCAGATCCGCAGCGCCGCGCCGTCCAACAGCCGCGTCCTCATCACCGGCGAGAACGGGAGCGGCAAGGAGATCGTCGCCCGGACCCTCCACCGCCTCTCCGTCCGCGCCGATCACGAGTTCATCGACGTGAACTGCGCCGCCATCCCGGAGGAACTGATCGAGTCCGAGCTCTTCGGCCATCGCAAGGGAGCGTTCACCGGCGCGATCGACGACCGGAAGGGGAAGTTCGAGCTCGCCGACGGCGGCACGCTGTTCCTCGACGAGATCGGCGACATGAGCCTCAAGACGCAGGCGAAGGTGCTGCGGGTGCTGCAGGAGCAGACGTTCCAGCGGGTCGGGGGGCAGCAGACGATCCGGGTCGACGTCCGGGTCATCGCCGCGACCAACAAGACCCTCGACGCGGAGATCGCGAGCGGCACGTTCCGGAGCGACCTCTACTACCGGCTCAATGTCATCCCGATCGAGGTGCCGCCGCTCCGCGCGCGGGGACAGGACATCGTGCTGCTCGCCGAGCACTTCCTC
>JBAQWH010000412.1:0-1793 GCA_049298815.1 Thermoanaerobaculia bacterium
CTTCAGTCCCGACACCACCGTCGCCGGACTGAAGTCCGGCAACCGCGGACTGAAGTCCGCTCTCCGGAGGCCGGAAGAAGCAGGGAGCGAGCAAGTGAATCTCAACCTGAAAGACAAAGTCGTCGTCGTCACCGGAGGGGCCGCCGGGATCGGCCGTGCCACCGTCGAAGCGTTCGAGCGCGAAGGCGCTCAGGTCATTTCCTGGGACGTCACGTCGGACCCGAAGGTCGACGTCACGGATGCGAAGTCGGTGGAAGCCGCGACCGATGCGGTCATCGCGAAGCACGGCCGCATCGACGTGCTGGTCAACAATGCGGGCATCGTCCGCGACTCGCAGCTCATCAAGTGGAAGGACGGCGCGGTCGTCTCGATGATGGATGACGCGACCTTCGACGCGGTCATCAACGTGAACCTCAAGGGTGTCTTCGCCTGCACGCGCGCGGTCGTGCCGCACATGATCAAGAGCGGTGGCGGCGTGGTGCTCAACGCGTCGTCGATCGTCGGCCTCTACGGCAACTTCGGCCAGACGAACTACGCGGCAACCAAGGCGGGAGTGATCAGCTTCACCCAGACCTGGGCGCGCGAGCTCGGGCGCTACAACATTCGCGTCAACTGCGTCGCCCCCGGCTTCATCGCCACCGAGATGGTGAAGGCGATGCCGCAGAAGGTGCTCGACACGATGGCGGCGAAGGCGCCGCTCGCGAGGCTCGGCGAGCCGTCGAACATCGCCGATGCGTACGTCTGGCTCGCGTCCGACGCGGCGGCGTTCGTCCACGGCGCCGTGCTCTCGGTCGACGGAGGCCTGGTCCTCGGGACCTAGGCAACCGGCATGGACATCAAACCTCGCTACGCCACCCTCGCCTCGACCGGGATCTACGTCCCCGAGGTCGAGATCAGCAACGACGCGCTGCGGGCGCGCTTCGACGCCGCGCTCCCCGAATTCGTGAACAAGATGGAGGCCTCGAGCGGCATCCTGACGCGCTGGGCCGCGCCGGATGACTGGGCGACCTCCGACCTCGCACTGCGCGCCGCGCAGCAAGCGCTCGAGCGCGCAGGGAAGACTCCCGACGACGTCGACCTCATCATCCTCGGCACCGACTCGCCCGACTACATCACCCCGGCCACCTCGGTCGTGCTCCAGGCGAAGCTCGGCGCGAAGAACGCCGGCACCTTCGACGTCGGCTGCGCGTGCGCGTCCTTTCCGACCGCGATCGCGAGCGCGTCCGGCCTGATGGCGACGAACCCATCGCTGAAGACGGTGCTCGTCGTCGGCGTCTACATGATGCGGAAGCTCTCGCTCGCGACCGATCCGATGGTCTATTTCTACGGCGACGGCGCGGGAGCCGCAGTGCTCGAGCAGTCGGACGAGCCGGGCTTCATCTCGTCCGCGTTCCTCGCGGACGGCACGTTCCACAAAGCCTGGTTGATCCAGTCCGGCGGGACCGCCGAGCCGGCCTCCGAGGATGCGGTAAAGAACGGTCGGACGACGGTCAAGATGCTCGACCGCTACCCTCCTGAGATCAACAACGAAGGGTGGCCGAAGGTCGTCCGGATGGTCGCGGCCAACGGCGGCTTCGACGTGAAGGACATCGACTTCCTGATTTTCACGCAGGTTCGCAGGCCGACGATCGAGCTCGTGATGGAGACCCTCGGACTCCCGGTCGAGAAGACCCACATGGTCATGGACAAGTGGGGCTACACCGGGTCGGCCTGCATCCCGATGGCGCTGCACGACGCGATCGCGCAGAAGAAGATCAGGCCGGGCCAGCTGGTCGTTCTGGTCGGCTCGGGGG
>JBAQWH010000413.1:0-1540 GCA_049298815.1 Thermoanaerobaculia bacterium
GTACAGGTGAAGGAAAGAGAGAGACATGAACATCGCTCAAGAAACACTCATCCCCGCGATCGTCCGCGACGCGACGACCGGCGCGATTCTCACGCTCGCCTACATGAATGAGGAGTCGCTCGCGAAGACGCGCGAGACGGGCGAGACCTGGTTCTGGAGCCGCAGCCGCAACGAGCTGTGGCACAAGGGGGCGACGTCCGGCAACACGCAACGCGTGGTGCACATCGCGACCGACTGCGATCGCGATGCGCTGGTCGTGACCGTGGTGCCGGCCGGCCCCGCCTGCCACACCGGCGCCGACTCCTGCTTCGAAGGCATTCCCGACGCGCAGCTCGACCTCGCGCGCCTGATGAACGTCCTCCGGCAGCGGAACGAGGAGCGTCCGGAGGGCTCGTACTCCGCGTATCTCTTCAACGCCGGCCGCGACAAGATCCTCAAGAAGATCGGCGAAGAGGCGACCGAGGTCGTGATCGCCGCGAAGGGGCAGGGGAGGGAGCGGATCGTGAGCGAGATCGCCGACCTCCTCTTCCACGTATCGGTTCTGATGGTCGATGAGGGAATCGGCTGGAGTGACATCGGTGCCGAGCTGCGCACCCGCTCGCGATAGCCTCTTTTCACACTTCACACTTCACACTTCACACTTCACACTTCACACTTCACACTTCACTCTTCCGCTATCCTCCGCCCCATGATCGAACGGACCGAACACGACGGCATCGTCACGCTGCGGATGAACCGCGGCAAAGCCAACGCTCTCGACCTCGAGCTCGTGGAGGCGCTTGCGCGCGGCATCGCGGAAGCCGACGACGCGGAGGCCCGCGCGCTCGTGATCACGGGAAGCGGGTCGATCTTCTCGGCAGGCGTGGACCTGGTGCGCGTTCTCGACGGCGGCCGCGATTACGTCGAGCGGTTCATCCCGGCGATGTCGCGGATGATGCTCGACCTTTTCGCGCTGCAGACGCCGGTCGTGGCCGCGATCAACGGGCATGCGATTGCCGGAGGGGCGATTCTCGCGGCGGCGTGCGACGTGCGCGTCATGGCCGCGGGGAACGCGCGCATCGGGCTGCCGGAGCTGCACGTCGGCGTGCCGTTCCCGCCGGCGACGATCGAGATCCTCCGTTTCGCCTGGCCGCCGCACGTCGTGCAGAGCATCATCTTCTCGAGCGAGCCGGCGACCGCGGAGCAGGCGAAGACGCTCGCTCTCGTGGACGAGCTCGTCGAAGCCGAGCGCCTTCTGCCGCGGGCGATCGAGGTCGCGAGAGGCCTCGCGGAGATCCCGCGCGAAGCCTTCCGCCTGACCAAGCGCCAGCTGCGCGAACGTGCGATCCGCCACGCGAAGCACTTCGCACACGAATTCGACCCCCAGATGCTCGAGCTGTGGTCGTCGGGCGACACGATGACCGCAATCCGCAAAGCCGTCGAGCGGATGAAGCGTTAGTGCGCACCCCGGAGAGCGGACTTCAGTCCGCAGTTGCCGGACTTCAGTCCGGTAACCGTCAGTGGCGTCGCGACTGAAGTCACGACGCGGCGGACTGAAGTC
>JBAQWH010000414.1:0-19975 GCA_049298815.1 Thermoanaerobaculia bacterium
ACCTACGCCCGCGCGATCGGCGCTTCACGCGCCGCCCGCGACGCAGCGGAGCGGAACGTCGAGGCCGAGCGCAAGCGTTTCGAGAACGGTCTTTCGACCAACTTCCAGGTCCTGCAGGTCCAGCAGCAGCTCTCCGATGCGCGCCGCAGCGAGCTTCAGGCGACCGTCGGCTACAACGCCGCGGTCTCGGCCTTCCATCGCGCGGTTGGCGACATCCTCGAGGTCCGGAGCATCGCGGTCGAGCAGGAGGAGCCAAAAGAGCCGAGAATGTTCTCCAGGTTTGACCGCTACCCGTGGATGAACTACGGGAGCCACGTCGAAGGAGAGCGCAAATGACCATTGACTCGACCCAGCCGGTCACGCCCACGGCGGAGCCGGCACCGAAGTCGAACGTGTTTCAAAGGATCGCGGGGGTGCTTTTTGCCCCCGCGAAAACTTTTGAGGAGATCGCGCGCCGGCCCGACCTGCTGGCGCCGCTCGCGATCATCGTCCTCATCTCGCTCATCGTGACGGTGATGATCGTTCCGAAGATGGACTTCGAGGCAACCGTGCGGGAGCAGATGGAATCCTCCGGCCGGAACATGTCGGAACAGGACATGGACCGCGCGGCCCGCTTCGGTGCCGCCTTCGCAAAGACCACCGCCTACGCCTCACCGATCCTGACGATTCCGGTCCTCGCGATCATCGCCGGAATCCTGCTGCTCGCGTTCCGTCTGTTCGGCGGTGAGGGCGGGTTCAAGCAGGCCTTCTCCGTCACGATCTACGCCTGGTTTCCCCACATCATCGCGAGCATCATCACGGCCATCATCGTGGTGTCGCGTGGAACGGTCACGGCTGACGAGGTCGGGACCGCGGTCCTGTCGAACCTCGGCGCCTTCGTCGACATGAAGGAGCAGGCGGTGCTCTACGCACTTCTCTCCTCGATCGACATTTTCTCGATCTGGACGCTCACGCTGCTGACATTCGGCTTCGCAGCAGTCTCACGCATGTCGAAGGCGAAGGCAGCCGTGATCGTCGTTTCGCTCTGGGTCGTCACCGTCGTGATCAAGATCGCTCTGGCGGCGTTCGGTGCGGCGGCAAAGGCCAAGGCGTGAAACGGTGGCTGATCGGTGGCGCCGTAGCGGCCCTGCTCGCGATCGTGGTGATCGCGAGCGTCCGCTCGGGCAAGCCCAAAGGAACCAAGGTCTTTGTGGAGCCGGCCGCGTCGAAGACGATCGACGCGGTCGTCACCGCTCCGGGGCAGGTCGATCCGAAGGTCAAGGTCAACATCAGCGCCCACATCGTCGGGAAGATCGAACGTCTCTACTTCGTGGAAGGTGAGTCGGTCCGCAAGGGGCAAAGGCTCGTCGACCTCGAGAAGCACCTGTATGTCGCACAGCGCGATCGCCTGCGCGCGGAGCTCGCCAGCCGGCGGGTCGAGGTCACGCGATCGAGGGCCGGGCTTGCGACCGCGCAGGCTTCCTACCGGCGAGCCCAGAGTCTGCGGCAGCAGGGCATTCAGGCGGAAGAGCTCTTCGATCAGGCGCGCCTGAACCACGACAACGCCACCGCAGCGCTCGGCTCTGCACTGGAAGGCGTGCGGCAGGCTGAAGCCGCGCTCCGACAGGCCGATGAAGACCTCTCCCGCACCACGATCGTCGCGCCGATCGACGGCAAGGTCGTCCAGCTCAACGCGCACGAAGGGGAGGTCGTCGTCACCGGCACGATGAACAACCCGGGCTCGGTCATCGCGGTGATCGCGGATCTGTCGCAGATCCTGGTGGAGGCCGAGGTCGGGGAGACCGAGGTCGTCAACGTCAGGGTCGGACACGCCGCGAAGATCAAGGTAGATGCGATCTCGGACAAGGAGTACGCCGGTGACGTCGTCGAGATCGGCAGCTCGGCGGCCGTCCGGCAGGGAGCCGGCGCCGGCATCCGCTACTTCAAGGTCAAGGTCGCGATCTCGAACGCTGACGAGCGGCTGCGCCCCGGGATGACGGCGCAGGTCTCGATCGTGACCAGCACGGCGGCCAACGCCCTGACGGTCCCGATTCAGTCCGTCGTCGAGCGCGTTCCGGGAGCGAAGAACGACGACGACGCCGACGACGATACTCCGCGGAAGAAGTACGTGTTCCTCGCGAAGGACGGCAAGGCGAAACAGGTCGAGGTGACGACCGGGATCAGCGACGCGACCCACGTCGCGGTGCTCAAAGGTCTCAAGCTCGGCGACCCGGTGATCACGGGGCCCTTCCGCACCCTGAAGAAACTGAAAGATGGCGAAGCCGTAAACGTGTCGAAGGAAACGAAGACCGAGAAGAAGGACCAGGAGAAAGAATGAGCGCGCTTCCGGACACGGCCACGGCCCACCTCATCGAGATGCACGAGCTGACGCGCTCGTACGATCTCGGACCGCAGCAGATTCACGCGTTGCAAGGGATCGACCTCGCCATCGACCCGGGTGAGTACGTCGCGATCATGGGGCCGTCAGGGTCTGGCAAGTCGACGCTGATGAACATCATCGGCTGTCTCGACACCCCGTCGTCGGGCAAGTACCTCCTCGACGGAATCCCGGTCGAGACGATGAACGACGACGAACTGGCTGCGATCAGGAACCGGAAGATCGGATTCGTCTTCCAGACGTTCAACCTGCTGGCGCGCACGACGGCCTTGCACAACGTCGAGCTGCCGCTGGTCTACGCGAAAATCCCGAGGGTCGAGCGCCGGCGCCTGGCCGAGGAGGCTCTCGTGGCGGTCGGCCTGGGGGACCGCATGACGCACCAGCCGAACGAGCTCTCCGGCGGTCAGCGGCAGCGCGTCGCCATCGCCCGGGCCCTCGTCAACCGCCCGTCGCTACTGCTAGCCGACGAGCCGACCGGGAACCTCGACTCGCAGACCGGCCGCGAGATCCTCGACCTCTTCCACGAACTTCACTCCCGCGGCAACTCGATCATCATGGTCACGCACGAGGACGACGTCGCAAAGGAAGCGAAACGGGTCGTGCGGCTGCGGGATGGGAAGATCGTCGCGTAGTCGGAATGCCGCGTCCCGGAGGATCATGGACCGGTTCGAACAGCTGACCGCGCGGCAGGACGGGCGTGCGTCGGCGAGTCGCCATGCTTAGCGAGAACATCAAGATAGCGTTGCGCGCGATCCTCGCGAACAAGATGAGGTCGATCCTCACCGTGCTCGGAGTGATGATCGGAGTCGCGGCCGTCATCGCAGTGGTGTCCGTCGTTCAGGGCATGCAGTACAAGATCGCCGAGGACCTCAACGAGATCGGCTCGAACTTCATCGAGGTCTTTCCCGATCCGGGCGAGCAGCGGAACCAGTTCCTGCAGAAGATGCCGGACCTCACGCTCGACGATGCGACGGCGGTCCGGCGCGGGGTCATGGCGATCGAGTCGTTCACGCCGATCTTCATCGCCCAGCCGCAGACGCGGCACGGCGACTCGCGCCACTCGGTCCAGCTTTACGCCGTGAACTCGGATTACCAGGAGATCGTGAACCACTGGATCGAGCGTGGCCGCTTCTTCACCGCGCTCGACGAGGAGCAGAAGAAGCGCGTCTGCGTTCTCGGCGTCGACACGGCGGAAGACCTCAACCTCGGCGCCAACCCGCTCGGCAGGGTCATCCAGGTTGACAACAACGCCTTCACGGTCGTCGGGCTCTTCGAAGAGAAGGGGGGATCGCTCGGTCAGAACCGGGACGACATCATCATGATCCCGTTCTCGACCGCGACCGTGATGTACGGCAGCGAGAACATGCGGAAGCTCGTCCTCGCGTTCCAGATGCGCCAGGGCGCCGACATGGACCTCGCGCAGGAGCAGATCACCGACGTCCTCCGCCGCCGCCACAACCTCAAGCGAGGCGAGAAGGACGACTTCAGGATCATGGCTCAGGAAGAGATTCTGAAGACGATCTCGAGCGTGCTGCTCAACGTCTCGCTGATCATGGGGGCCGTCGTCGGCATCGCCCTGCTCGTCGGAGGCATCGGCATCATGAACATCATGCTGGTCTCGGTCACCGAGCGGACGCGGGAGATCGGCATCCGGAAAGCGATCGGTGCCCGGCGGGCGGACATCATGGTGCAGTTCCTCATCGAGGCGATCGCACTGTCCGGACTCGGCGGCGTGGTCGGCATAGTCGGAGGATTCCTGCTGGCGAACGCGGTGCGCCTGTTCATCGGCAAGTGGGTCACGCTTCCGCCGGTGCATACCCCCGCGTGGGCCATCATCGTCGCGGTCAGCTTCTGCGCCTTCCTCGGCATCGTCTTCGGCATGTACCCGGCCGCCAAAGCCTCGAAGCTCGATCCGATCGAAGCGCTCCGGTACGAATAGCCGGCTCCGCCCTTTTCGCCCGGCCGAAGTGGTCAGTGGTTAGTCGTTAGTGGAACCCGTGATCTCGGGGCTAGTCCGCTCGTTTCACCAACCACTCATCACTAACCACTAACGACTAACCACTAACGACTGACCAACCCCTCCGTTTGCCGGCCGCTGATCGGCCGCTAACTGGGCACGTTCCTCGAAATGTGCCACCGATGCAGGTGGTTACACCCGACGTGCTCACCCGGAAAGCGACTTACCTGATTGCAGTGACTCTCGTCGCGGCAAGCGCCCTCGGCGCGGCCGAGATCATGCCGCTCGCGCAAATCGAGAAGGGGATGAAGGGCTACGGACTCACGGTCTTCGAGGGGACGAAGGTCGAGAGGTTCGACGTCGAGATCCTCGGTGTCCTGCACAACATCGGCCCCGAACAGAACCTCATCCTCGCGAGGGTCGACTCGCCCGTCGTGCGGCGGGCGGGGGTGATCGCCGGAATGAGCGGCTCGCCGATCTACATCGATGGAAAGGTGATCGGAGCGCTCGCGTACTCCTGGCAGTTTGCGAAGGAACCGGTCGCAGGGATCACTCCGATCGACCAGATGCTCCGGATCGCGCAGGCCGGGCGCTCGGGTGGGACTGCCATTGCCGGCGCGTCCCCACGGCTCACTGCGAGCGAGCTGCTCGCGGCGGTCTCGGAGGGGAAGCCGGAAGCCGCGTTCGAGAAGATGCTCGGCGCCGCCGCACGACGCGTGAGCGCTGTGTCCGGCGCGAGGCCGATCTCCCTTCCGCTCTCCCTCTCGAGCTTCGCCCCTGAGACCGTGGAGCGGTTCTCACCACATCTCGACAGCATGGGATTCGTCGCCGTTCCGGCCGGCTCGACCTCGAGCTCGACCTCGGTGCAGGCCGATGCCAGACCGTTCGCTCCCGGCGATCCGATCGGTGCGGTGCTGCTCAACGGCGACTTCACCATCGCGGCCAGCGGCACGGTCACGCACATCGACGTCGATCGCGTCTATGCGTTCGGACACCCGTTCCTCGACATGGGTGAGATCCAGTTCCCGATGGCGAAGTCGGAAGTCGTCACCGTCATGCCGAGCGTCGCCTCCTCGTTCAAATTCTCGAACACCGGGCCGGTCGTCGGCGTGCTGACGCAGGACCGCGCCGCCGGGATCATGGGCGTCATGGGCGGCAAGGCGGAGATGATCCCGCTGCAGCTCACACTCGACGGCTCGGGCCGTTCGAAGACCTACAACCTCAACGTAGTGCGGCACGCGAACCTCTCGCCGCTCATCCTCGCGATGGCTGCCGACACCATCGTCGCAGGCGCCCAGCGCGCGGCGGGGGAGCGGACCGTCATGCTCGACACCGAGATCAAGCTGAAGGGGTTCGAGCCGATCCGCCTTCGTGAAGGATGGGCAGGCCCTCAGGCCCGGCAGGCGATCCCCGCGTACCTCGCGGTCGTCGCCGGCTATCTGATCTCGAACGAGTTCCGCACGGCAGAGATCGAGAGCCTGAAGGTTCACCTCAGCCATGACGACTCCCTTCGCACCGCACGGATCCTCGAAGCCTCCGTCGTAACGCCGGAGAAAGGCTTCATCGCACCCGGCGATACGGTGAAGGTCCGGACAGTGCTCAAGCCTTATCGCGGTGAAGCGTTCACCGAGCAGTTCGAGGTTCGCGTTCCGGACGACCAGAACCCGGGTCCCGCCTACGTCCTCGTCGGCAGTGGTTCGGTCATGAATGTGGTCGACTTCACGATGGTCCCGCCGGATCCGCGGACCCTCGAGCAGGTTCTCGGCGTTCTGCAGCGGCTGCGTGCGGCGACCGATCTCGCGGTCGGCCTCTACTCGGCGGGCGAGGGGGCGGTGCGCTCGGGCGTCTACCTTCCGAACCTGCCACCGTCGATGCGGTCGGTGATCAGCGCCGACACGCGCGAAGGGGTCGAGGTGCCGGTGAGGTATCACGCGACCGGACAGCAGGTCCGCCCGCTCGGGTACATCATCGACGGCGCCGTCAAGATCGACATCGTCGTCCGCGCAGCGATCTGATCGTGGTTGATCCGCCCACGCTTCTACTGATCTGATTCGGGACAGGCCCCGGCGCCTGTCCCTTCGCATTTGAAAGGAGCCTTGATGCCCCGAGTGACGGTACTCCTCGTTTCGCTCTGCTTTGCCGCGAGCGCGTTCGGCGTGGCGCCCCAGTTCTGGAGCGTGAACTCGGCCGATTCGATTCTGCGAGGAGAGATTCAGGGATTTGCAGTCACGTCCCGAGGCGAGCTCCGAGCCGCTTCCGCGTTCGAGAAGGTCGCGTCCTTCACCGATCCGTTCGTTCTTTCCCAGGCCACCGGTGCCGGCTCCGACCGCTTCTTCGGCACGGGCAACGACGGCAAGCTGTACCGGCTTCGTGGCAAAGAGCTCAAGGTCCTGTTCACGGCACCGGAGCCCGAGATCTATGCCGTGGCCTATGGGCGCGGCAGTGTGTTCGCCGCGACCTCGCCGCACGGCAAGATCTATCGCATCGACCCGGAGAGCGGCTCCCACACGGTCTTCCACGACCCGGGCGAGGCCTACATCTGGGCGCTGGCGTTCCTCCCCGGCGGAGACCTCATCGCCGCGACCGGCGTGGAAGGGAAGCTCTTCCGGATCTCACCGAAGGGCGAGGGGAAAGTGCTCTACGACTCGCCCGACACGCACCTTCGTTCCCTGGCGGTCCGTTCCGACGGCACGATCCTCGTCGGCGCGGCATCGAAGGGACGAATCTACCTCGTGACTCCCGACGGAAGCGGTCGAGCGTTGTTCGACTCACCGCTGAGCGAGATCACCGCGCTCCACGTGATGCCCAACGGCGAAGCGTGGGCGGCCGGGGTTGCGAGCGCGTTGCCTTCGACCGCACCGGCCAAACCGCAGGGCTCGGCCAAGCCGGCCTCCGGACAGCAGCAGACTGGCGCCACGACTTCCACCGGTGGCGAACCGAAGAAAGATGACGCCGCCGGCAGCGTCGACGTGACCTTCTCGTTCGAAGACACGTCTGCGTCCACCTCGGCGCAGCCCACCGGCGCATCCGAGGTCTACCGCATCACCTCCGACGGGTACGTCGAGACCATGCACCGATTCGAGCGTGAGATGGTCTTCGGCCTCGGATCGGCGGCGAACGGCGAGCTCCTTCTCAGCACCGGCCCGAACGGCCGCGTCTATCAGCTCGGCAAGGATGACGTGGCGCTCGTCGCGGTCGTCCCCGAGAAGCAGGTGGTCTCGGTCTCGACCTCCGCCGGCGCCACCGTGATCACGACCACGAACGCCGGCGCCGTCTACCGCATGACCGGCGGTCCCTCGTCGGGGGCGGAGTTGCGTTCGGAAGCGAAGGACCTCGAACGCTATTCGAACTTCGGCACGTACACGATCGAAGGGAGACACGTAGCCGACGGTGCGCTGACCATCGCGTTTCGAAGCGGCAACACCCGGACACCGGACGCCACCTGGACCGACTGGACCGCTCCCCAGGCCACGCTGACCGGGAAGGTGACGGCACCACCCGCGCGCTATCTGCAATGGAAGCTGACGCTCGCGAAGCCCGACTCGAGCGCGATCGTCGACGGGATCACGGTCGCCTACGTCAACCGCAACGTTGCCCCCGCGATCGACACGACGAACGTCTATGAGCCGGGGGTGATCTTCGTGAGCTCGTCGTTTCCGCCGGCACCTCAGGTGCTGGAGGCGACGAACCCGGACGAGAACGGCATCTTCAACACGCTCGACACGCCGAGGGACCGCAGTCCGGCCGAACAGGGCAAGCGGATGTTCAGGAAGGGGTATCGGACGGTGGCGTGGCGGGCGCGTGATGCCAACGGCGATGAGCTTCGTTATGCGCTGTCGTTCCGCCGGAAGGGCTCCGACACCTGGCTGCGCCTGCGCGACGAGATCCGCGAGACGCAGGTCAACTTCGACACCTCGCAGCTGCCGGACGGACGTTACGAGCTCCGGCTGGTCGCAAGTGACGCTCCTTCGAATGCCGACCAGCCGCTGACCGACTCCCATGAGGACATCGAGTTCGACGTCGACAACACGCCGCCGAAGTTCACCGTGACGACCAGCGCCGACAGCGTGACCATCCGCGTCACCGACGCCGGGTCTCCGGTGCTGAGGGCCGAATACGCGATCGACGCCGACAAGTGGGTTCACCTCACTCCGGTCGACGGAATCGCGGATTCCCGCGACGAGTCCTTTCGGCTCGCACGCGCTGCCGTTGCCGGCAAGTTCGTGATCGTCCGGGTGATCGACGCGTCGTACAACGTGGCAACGGAGGCCGTGGCCCAGAGGTAGGCGACGGTCTTGGACGGCGGCCGTCTGGGCCGCGCCTGCCGGGCGTCTCGCCCGGCAGGGAAAACGATCTGCTCTCGAAGCACTCGGGCGAGACGCCCGACGTCCAACGGTGCACGGCACGTATAATCGACGTTCGTGAGGCGCTGGATCATTGCTCTCCTCCTGCCGCTGGTGATCCTCGCCTGCACGGGCGAGAGGCCGGCACCAACCGCGGCCAGCGCCAAGGACGCCGACGACGGGCGTCCTCGATCCGGAGGGACGCTGATTCGCCGTCTCGATGTCGACGTCGTCACCCTCAATCCAGTCATTGCCACCAGCCGGTACGACCGCCTCGTCGACAACTACCTGTTCACGCCACTCATCTATCTCGACAAGAACCTCCACCCGATTCCCGCCCTTGCCGAATCCTGGGATGTTGCGGACGACGGGCTGACTTACACCTTCCATCTCAATCCGAAGGCGACGTTCTCCGACGGCACCCCGGTCACCGCTCGCGACGTCCTCTTCACGTTGAAGAAGATCGTCGACCCGCATTCCGAGTCGGTGCAGATGGCCGGGGCATTCGAGCTTCTCGACCAGGCAAAGTCCCGCGTGGCCGACGACCACACGCTTCACGTCGTTTTCCGCGCCCCCCTCGCGTCGCAGCTGATCCGCTTCAACGAAGTCCTCGTGCTTCCCGAGAAGGTCTACGCGAAGGGCGACTTCAAACGCGATTTCAACGACACACCGGTCGGGAGCGGCCCGTACCGTCTCGTGAAGCTCGAGCGCGGCAAGGAGCTGGTCCTCGAGCGGCGGAAGGACTACTGGGGAGAGCAGCCCTACATCGACCGGGTGGTCTTCAAGGTGATCAACGACCACACCACCGCGGCGAACGCCCTCAAGCGGGGCGACATCGACGAGACGTTCCTCCCCACCGACGTCTGGCTGCGCGACCGAGTCCGGACCGATCTTCAGAAGAAGATCGAGTTCCTCCGCTTCTACACCCTCAACTACAACTGCATCGCGTGGAACAACCGGCATCCGATCCTGAGCGACAAGCGGGTGCGGCGAGCCATCGCGATGGCCATGCCGCTCGACTCGGTCGTCAACGACCTCTATCAGGGGACCGCCCGCGCGATGTCGGGGCCGTTCACTCCGGATGACTGGGCCTACAACCCCCGCGTCCCGGTGATCCGCCATGACCCCGAGGGGGCGAAGCGCCTGCTCGCGTCGGACAGCTGGCTCGACCAGGATGGCGACGGCGTGCTCGAGAAGAAGGGGAAGCCTCTCGAGATCGAGCTGATCGTGATGAGCGGCGGCGGCACGACGATGCAGTTCGCGCAGCTGCTCCAGGCCGAGCTCAAGGCCATCGGCGTGCGGCTCGACATCGCCGTGCTCGAAGGTTCGGTCGCGATCGACCGGATGCTCCAGGGCAACTACGAGTCGATCCTCTTCGCGTGGGACCTCGATCCGGATCCCGATCCGTTCGCGGTGTTCCACTCCTCGCAGATGCCTCCACGCGGACAGAACTTCGTCTACTACTCCAATCCGGAGGCCGACCGGCTGATCGACCAGGGGCGGCGCGAGCTCGACCACTCGAAACGCGTCGACATCTACCAGCGCCTTCACGAGGTCCTCGCCGAGGATCAGCCGTATGCCTGGACGGTGCAGGTCTCGTCGAAGTGGGGCGTCAACAAGCGCGTCCGAGGCGTGGAGGTCAGCCCGAAATACGGGTTGTTCCTCTGGTATCCGGGCGACCTGGGATGGTGGATCGCTGCCGATCCGCAGGCAGGTGCCGGTCCCGCGGCGCGGTGAGGCGCGATGGGCTCGTACCTGCTCCGACGGCTCTTCTACGCGCTCCTGACGTTCTTCGGCATCACGGTCGCGACCTTCGCTCTCATCCACAGTGTCCCCGGTGACCCGACGTCGATCTACGTCGGCCGCGCCGGCATGCGAGGCGTCCCGCAGGAGACGCTCGCAGCGATCCGGCGTGAGCACCATCTCGACCAGCCGCTGCCCGCGCAGTACGTCCGCTGGCTGCAGGGAATCGTCACGCTCGACTTCGGCCGCTCGATCGTCGACCGGCGCGACGTCTCGGACCGAATCCTCGAGAAGCTGCCGAACACGTTCGTCCTGAACGCCGTCGCCTTCGTCCTCGCGGCGTTCATCGGCATTCCGATCGGCCTCTGGAGTGCCCGTCACTCCGGGCGCGTAACGGAGCAGGCGGCCTCTCTGCTCTTCTTCCTGCTCTACTCGCTGCCGGCTTTCTGGGTCGCGCTGCTGCTGATGCACTTCCTGTCGGTGCGGCTCGATCTCCTGCCGCTCTTCGGGATGACGTCGTCGGAGCACGACACGCTGGGTCCGTTCGGGAAGCTCGCGGACCACGCCCGGCACATGGCATTGCCGGTCATCTGCCTGACCTACGCCCAGCTCGCGATCTTCGTGCGGTTCTCCAAAGCGGCGGTGGGGGAGGTGATCCGGCAGGATTTCATCACCGCTGCGCGTGCGCGCGGGGCCGCAGAAGGCGTCGTGATGTGGCGTCACGCGTTCCGCAACGCGCTCATTCCTCTCGTCACCCTTCTCGGGCTCTCGATTCCGTACCTGATCTCCGGGAGCGTCGTCATCGAGCAGATGTTCCAGTGGGACGGCATCGGGCGCCTTTACTTCGAGGCGATCCTGACGCGTGACTACCCGACGGTCATGGGGCTGACGGTTGCCACTGCGGTCGTGACGCTGCTCGCGAGCGTGCTCGCGGATGTGCTCTACGCGCTGGTCGATCCGCGCATTCGAGTCGGAGGTGAGGGACGTTGAGGGTGGGGGATCGTCGCTTGCGGGAAGGGAGTCCGGCCCGACAGACGTGGCTGCGATTCCGGCGGAGCCGTGCGGCGGTCGCGTCGCTCGGATACATCGTCGTCCTGCTCGCGATCGCCGTGGCAGCGCCGCTGCTGACGGGCTTCGGACCGGATGCGATCGATCTCTCCTCCCGCCTCAGTCCGCCGACTGAGCATCATCTTCTCGGGACGGACGACCTCGGGCGCGACGTGCTGACTCGAATGATTCACGGTGCGCGTGTGTCGCTCACGATCGGCATCGTCGCGACGGTCATCTCGCTGGTCGTCGGCTCGTTCCTCGGTGCGATTGCCGGCTACTACGGCGGTTTCGCGGACTGGGCCGTATCGCGATTGATCGAGATCGTGCTCTGCTTCCCGCTGCTCTTCCTCGTGCTGGCGATCGTCGCCCTCTTCCAGCCGTCGCTCTACACGATCCTCATCGCCCTCGGGCTCACGTCTTGGACGACGGAAGCGCGATTCATGCGGGGTGAGATCCTCCGGATCCGCGACCTGGAGTACGCACAGGCGGCGCGGGCGAGCGGCGCGCGCGACTTCCGGATCATCTTCCGTCACCTCCTGCCGAATGCAGTCGCTCCGGTGCTGGTATCGGCGAGCTTCGGCGTCGCATCGGCTGTCATGACGGAGTCGGCCCTCTCGTTCCTCGGCTTCGGAGTGCCGGTCCCGACCGCGTCGTGGGGAAGCATCCTTTCGGTTGCCTACGAGCACGTCGAGTATGCCTGGTGGCTCGCGCTCTTCCCCGGCCTCGCGATCTTCACGACCGTCGCCGCATTCAACGTGCTGGGCGACCGGCTGCGCGAGGCGCTCGATCCGACGTCGGAGTGACCGCTACTCGGCGACGGGCAGGCGCTTCTTCAGCGCGTCGAGGACGGGAGGCGGCACGAGATGGGCGATGTCGCCGCCGAGTCGGAACACTTCCTTGAGGAGGCGGGACGACACGAAGGTGTATTCGACCGAGGGAAGCATGAAGATCGTCTCGACGTCGGGGTTGAGCTCGCGGTTCATGAGGGCCATCTGAAGCTCGTACTCGTAGTCGGAGACCGCGCGGATGCCGCGGACGACGGTCGTCGCACCGGTGGATCCCATGAAGTCGACGAGCAGACCGTTGAACGAATGCACTTCCACACTGCCGAGGCCGCTCACGCAGTTCGCGATCAGGTCCTTCCGTTCGGCGACCGTGAAGAGGGGAGCCTTCCCTTCGTTCTCGAGGACGGCGACGAGAACGCGGTCGAACAGGCGTGCGGCGCGGCGGATGATGTCGAGGTGCCCGTTCGTGAGCGGGTCGAACGAGCCGGGATACACGGCGAGACGCATCGTGCGGATGTTAGCAGTTTTCAAGTGGTCAACGTCTTGACGACATGAATTTCAGCGCCTAAGATGACTGCATTCGAGTTCCACCGAATACGGGAGGGTGTGCATGCGGCAGCGAATCGAGGTGAAGCGCTCGAATCCGGTTCCGGTCAGGCACCGGCTCCTCTCCACCCTGCGGACCTACCTGCCGGGCGCGTGGATCGAGCCGCGCAACGAGGAACTGATCACCCTGTACCGCCTGCGGTATCGCATGGCTCTGCAGGAGCAGAAGTTCGACACCGCGATGATCTTCCTCAACAAGATCCTCGAGCTCGACCCGATGAACGTCGAGGCGAAGCTCGGCAAAGGGGAGATCTACCACCGCTGCCTTCGCGACTATCCGCGGGCGATCGAGCAGTACAACAAGGTCATCCGGCTGACCGATGGTCGCGACGACGCCACGAACACGCGGGCGCGCGCAGCGATGTCGGAGCTCATGGAGATGCTCTCTTAGTAGTCAGTGGTTAGTGGTCAGTGGTCAGGAAAGCGGCGCCTCACGGCGCCGTTTCTGTTTTCGGCGCAGTCTGGAGGGCAGACGACGGGCGCCTAGCGGTCGCGGTCCATCACGAAGTCGAGAGCCGAGAGCAGTCCGGTGCGCGCCGCCGAGTCAGGGAAGAGCGCGAGGCCGTTGCGCGCCCGCTCGGCGTAGTTGCGGGCGATCCTGCGCGTCTCGGCGATCGTGTCGTAGCGCTCGACGATCGCACTGATCCGTTGCGGCTCGACCTCGTCGAACGACTTCGTCGACGCGACCGTCGCGATCGCGCTCCTCTCGCCGTCGGTGGCGCGAGGGAGGGCGAGCAGCAGGGGAAGCGTCACCTTCCCCTCCCTCAGGTCCGACAGTGCCGGCTTGCCGAGCACTTCCGTGCTGGACGTGAAGTCGAGCATGTCGTCGACCAGCTGGAAGCAGACGCCGAGGTTGTAGCCGTAGTCGAAGAGCGCCGTGGCTTTGGTTTCGTCGACCTCGACGAGGTAGCCCGGGATGCGGCAGCAGGCGCCGAACAGCCCGGCGGTCTTCCGGCCGACGATGTTGAAGTAGTCCTCGGCCGTGAGGTCGGCCCGGCCGTTCGTCTCGGCTCCGAGAATCTCCCCCTCGATCATCTCGATCGTGACATTCGACAGGAGCTGCAGCACGTCGAGGTTTCCCTCGGCGAGCGCGATCCGCATCGCATTCATGTAGAGATGGTCGCCGACGAGCACCGCGAGGTCGTTGCCCCACCGGTAGTTGATCGACGTCCGGCCCCGACGCACGTCCGCCTCGTCGATGATGTCGTCGTGCACCAGCGTCGCGTTGTGGATCATCTCGATCACGGTGCCGTAGACGACGTCGCGACGCCCGTCATAGCCCAGCATCTTCGCGACCAGCAGGAGGAGAGCAGGCCTCAGCCGCTTGCCCCCGCCGTCCAGGATGTGACCTCCCACCTCGTGGATGGTCCTCACTGACGACTGGAAATTGCGGAGAAGCTCCTCCTCAACCTGCAGGAGCTTCGGCGCGACGAGCTCGAGGAGACGCTCCGCGTACGCTGTCTGGCCGTTCGAAGTGCGGGGCGCGGTCACGGGGCTGAAGGATAATCGATAGGTGCTGGTCGCTCAACCGCGGTAGTTGGTGAACTGGAGAGGGATGCCGAAGTCCTTCTCCTTGACCAGGCTGATCGCCTTCTGCAGATCGTCCTTCGTGCGGCCGGTCACCCGGACCTGATCCGACTGAATCGAGGCCTGCACCTTGAGCTTGGCGTCCTTGATCGCCTTCACGATCGCCTTCGCCTTCTCGCTCTCGATTCCCTGGACGATCTTCGCCTTATGCCGGACGGTCCCCATCGCCGCGTCCTCGAGCTTGCCGTAGTCGAGGGCCTTGAGGGAGACCCCGCGCTTGACGAGCTTCGTCTCGAGGATGTCCTTCACGCTCCGCAGCTTGCCCTCGTCGTCGCTGATGAGCACGATCTCCTCGGCCGAGAGCTCGATCGTGCTCTTGCTCCCCTTGAAGTCGAAGCGCTGCGCCAGTTCCTTCTGGGCCTGCTGCACCGCATTCGCGACTTCCTGCTGGTCGGTCTTCGAGACGATGTCGAACGAAAACTCCTGAGCCATGTACGTCTGTTCTCCTGCTGATCGATTTCAGTTGGCGTTGACGACCTGCACGCCGGCGGGTGGAACGAAACGGAACGCATTCGAACCGGCTGCACCCTTGCGGTAGCCGGACAACTCGAAGGTCGTCCTGTTCCCCTGACGGTCGGTGTACTCGATTTTCTGGATGAGGCCGCTCTTCACGTTCGTCGTGACCGACGCTTCCCGGATCGCCGCTGCCTGATCTCGCGGGGTCAGCCTGGTCACGACCGTTCCGGCAGCGGCCTTCTGGGTGACGACAAAGTGCTTGTCGCGGGCCCGCGGATCCCCGAGGAGCAGGAAGGGCAGCTCGCGCTTCTTCGTGTCATCCACGCGGGCGACCGTGACCTGCTTGTCGGCCGGCACATAGAACCAGGAGGTCCTGCCGTCGAAGACGAACAGCTTCTGTTCGGGCGCGGTATAGCTCCAGCGCATCGATGGGAGAGTTCCGAACGCGACCGTGCCGCGCTCGACCTGACTGGTCTTGAACCCTTTCGGGGCAAATCTGTGGATGAAGGACGCTTCCTGGCCGGCCATCCTCGTCGCCGCCAGATCGAGTGGGGTCTGCGCCGAAGCGCTGACGGCGAGCGCGAGCGCCGCCAGAAACGATACGAGTCTCAAAACAACCTCCGGGCAATCGGTGTCTGGTCTCGAGAGGGAGGACCGGCCTGATCCCGGCAATGGCCGGGCCGTTAGAGCTTTTCCACCTCAATCGAGACGATGGCCGAGTTGACAACAAAGACCCGGTCGTTTTTGCTCCGATCGTGGGGATAGAGCAGGAACCCGTTCTTCTCGGGGTTGTAGAGGGCGACGCCACGGATGACCTCGCCGTCGCTGAACTCGACGTTGATGTGCATGCCGCCGTCCGGCTCCGGGGTGGGCGTCTCGCCTCGGGGGTAGAAGACGGCCTTGAGGATTGAGAACGGAACCTCCGCTCGACCGCCCTCTTCGCGGATGACCGTGATGACCTCGCGATCCGATTCACTCGGCTCGAGGTCGGCGCGCTCGGTGCGGCCATCGCGGTACCGCAGGACGACTCGATCGATCATCAGAAGAGTTCCAGGCCCCAGAGGTCGTGAATGTGAATGATACCTTCGACGCGGCGATCCTGGGACGCAACGAAGAGCGACGTGATCTTCCGCTGTTCCATGATCTGCAGCGCGGCGGATGCGAACTCCTCTTTGCGAATCGTGAGCGGGTCGCGTTTCATCGATTCGCCCGCCGTCTTCCGGAGGATCTGGTCGTCTTTCTGGAGGAGGCGGCGGAGGTCCCCATCGGTGATGACGCCGGCGAGCTGCCCGCTGTCCTCGATGACCGCAGCGACGCCGAAGCCCTTCTTCGACATCTCGTAGATGACCTCGTGCATCTCCGCGTCGATGCCGACGACCGGCAGGTCGTCGCCCGAGTGCATGAGGTCTTTGACGCGAAGGAAGCGCTTGCCGAGCTTCCCGCCGGGGTGAAGCGAGGCGAAGTCCTCCTCGCGGAAGCCCTTCCTCTGCAGCAGTGCCATGGCGAGCGCGTCGCCGAGGGCAAGCGTCGCGGTCGTCGAAGCGGTCGGCGCGAGGCCCAGGGGACAGGCCTCTTCGCGGATCGCCGCGGAGAGGTGATGGTCGGCGCCGCGCGCGAGCGTCGAGGTCGGCTTGCCTGTGATGGCGACGATCTCCGCACCGATCCGCTTGAGGCTCGGAAGGACACGGATCAGCTCTTCGGTCTCACCCGAATTCGAGAGGGCGAGGACCACGTCCCCCTTCACGAGCATCCCGAGGTCGCCGTGAATCGCCTCGGTCGGATGCATGAAGAACGACGGCGTGCCGGTCGAGGCGAGCGTCGCGCTGATCTTCTTGCAGATGATCCCCGACTTCCCGACGCCCATCGTGACGACGCGGCCGGACGCGGCGGTGATCAGCTCCACCACGTCGACGAACGTCTGGTCGATCAGCTCGAGAAGGTTGAGGATCGCGGCCGCCTCCACCTCGAGCACGCGCCGGGCCTCGAGGATGGACGGGTGGATGGAGGCGTCGTCGGGCGCCTGCGACATGTCCGGCATGGTATTACGACCCCTGACCCAGTTCCAGTTTGAGAGCGTGCAGCGACTGGTTGATGTCGCGGATCGAGTCGATCAGCGCGCCGATGAGCGTCAGCATGCAGGCGACGAAGATCAACGTGATCAGCCACGCCGCCTCCACCTGCAGGAGCGCCATGATGAAGAGCGAGATGATCAGCACACTCGCCAGCAGCACGCTGACGGTCGCGAGAAAGATCGCCCGGCGAAGCGTTACGCCACGCCCCGCGATGATCGCGATCTGTTCCTCGATCCTCGCGACATCGGCACCGGTCGCGGTCCGCCTCGCCCTCTCGAGCTCCCGTGCGCGGTCGATCGTCCGGCCGAAGCGATTCGTCATGCTGAGAAGCAGGAGACCGATCCCTGAGATCAGGATCACGGGACCGATCGAGATCTGCAGCGTGGGGATGAGCTGCTCGACGGTAGGTGACTGCATAGCGGGCGAATCCTAACGTAGGACCCCGGCCCCCCGGGATTATTCGCCGCCAGTCGCGAGGGTGCGGAGGCCCGTAACCCTTCAACGGCGTCTGCCGTCTCCTCCTTAAGCCACAATGCTTGCAGAGAACCGGAGGCACCGCTTGCGGACGATCGCTTCGCTGTTGTTCGTACTGGCCCTTGCCGCCAATGCTCCCGCCACCACCGTGATCCTCGAGCGCGACGGCGTGGCCGTCCCGGACGGGCAGGTCTGTCGCTTCGCGGCGGACGATCGCGACAATCCCTTCAAGCGGTGGCTCATGGCGACGGAGGTCACCTGCGTTCCCTCCAGTTCGAACGTCACCTTCCCTTCCGGCCTCTGGAACGTGTTCGCCCGGATCGACGGGCAGGCGATCGGAGCTCCGCGCATCATCGACGGCCCGAGATCTCCTTCGACACTGAAGTTCGCTTTGAGTGAGGCGGCCGCGATCACCACCGAGCTCCCGCCGGACCGGCGCGGCTTCTTCTACGCACCCCGCCTCGCGTACGCCATCCCCGCGGAGGCCCGGACCACCGTTCCGGCCGGGGAGGAGCTCTGGCTGTTCGTCGTCGAGAACGAGAAGAAGGAAGGAAAGCTGGAGGTCCTGAGCCTCCTGTCGATCCCTGCAGTCGAAGTGGGGACCGCTCGACCTCTGCAGCCTCGCCCCGGCGCGACCTCCAACGTCCTCGGCTGGGTTCACGTGCCGGCCGAGCTGCGGGCGACGGTCCGAAAGCTGCGCACCCCTCCGAAGGTGTTCGGCACGATTCCGACCACCAGGACCGTCGTCGATGGTGACCCGACGCCGGCCACGCCCCTTCTGCATGGTTCCTTCGTCCGGGTGCGCGGCCTCCAGGCAGGTGCCGTCAACCTCACCCTCGGAGGAGAAGGCTGGCTTGCGAGCGGGCAGGGGGCGGCGGTGGCGGAGGCCGTGACCGTCGTTCCCGCGGCGCTCGTCGCAAGGCCGGCGGGCTCGCTCATCGTCAACTGGAGCCGCGTCAAGGACCTCGTCTTCCTGAACTTCACCATTGCGGCCTGCGAGCGGGAGCGCCGCCCGCCTCAGCTCGAGATCATCCTGTCCCGCTGCAGGACCCCGATGCCCAACGAGGGCTACGACCCGTCGACGTGCCGCGAGGTGAGCCGCACTCCGGACGACATTCGAAAACCGCATGGTTCGTTCGCGATCAACGAGCTCGCACCCGGCTTCTATCAGGCCGAGATGCGCTACGGACTCCTCCCGCCGGTCGCCGGTACGGCCACCGTCGTCGCGCAGGAGCAGAAAGCTCTGTATGTGAGGGCAGACTACGACCAGCTCTTCGGCACCGTGACGCGCGCCTCGAAGCCGATCGAAGCCTCGACGCTCGCGTTCGACGGCAAGACCGGAGCCGGCGCCACCAGGCCGCTGCTGGGATCGAGCTTTCCCCCCTGGTTGAGCCAGGCGAGGCGACGTGAAGCGGACTCGAAGCCGCAGGATCCGGCCGAACGACGAAAGATCCTGGAGGACCGGTACAGGACGTTCGAGGCGTCGTACCAGGCGGTCGTCCGCTCCCTTCCGCAGACCGACTCGACGATCGAGATCGCGGCGTGCAAAGACGACTCGCGAGTCACTGTGCTCGTCGATCGTCCCGCCACTCGCGGCGAGCGGTTCGACATCGTCATCCCCGATAATGAGATCAGGTTCCGCGTCATCGACACCTACACGCAGGCTCCACTTGCCGGTGCCGCCATTCGCTACACGGTGTTGTCGAAGAGCGAGCCGCACACGACCGTCCTCACCGGTACGCTCTGGACCGCGAAGGAGGGCGATCCGATCGCAGTCGCGACGACCGGCGAGGCGATCGGAACCGCGAAGATCGCGTCGGTGCCCGCGAGGAAGACGACGTTCGCAGTCAGCTATCCCGGCTACGAACGTCAGACGCTCGGACCGTTCACGATCGTCGAAGGGGAAAAGCGCCGGATCGAAGTGCAGATGGTTCCGTTGCGGGGAGGGCAGTCGAGGATCGGATCGCCGACCGCATTCGTGAACGGAGCCGTCTACTGGTACACACGGGACGGCGTGCAGAGCGAAGTCGCAGAGCTCGCCCCGGACGGGACGTTCTTCACCCTCGGAAGCCACGACTCCGCGGAAACGATGGCGGTGATCTCGGAGTCGCATCCGCTCTGGGTCACGCACTCGCCCCGGCTCGACGGGAAGAGGGCGGTCACGGTCGCCTTTCCGGAGCTCCGGCCGCGCGAGTTTCATGTGGTCGTCGACGACGAAGACGACAGTCAGCCGCGCTACGTCGGGCTCGTCGTCGGCGGACTGCGAATTCCCCAGGGCGCATTCGCGCAGCACCAGTCGCTCAACGGTGAGCGGGCCGTCGTACACGGCTCGCGTCCGCTGCAGGTGCTCGCCGTCGGAGAGACGGGGCCGATCGACGTCCTGCTCGGTCCACCACTCAACGAAGTCCCGACGCGCTGGCAGGGGATGGACCTCTTCACGCTCACGAAGTACCAGGACGTCCCGCGTCAGCGGCTCGGAGCTGAGAGCAGCGGCGTCGTGTTCGACGAATGACGGGTGTCCGTGC
>JBAQWH010000415.1:0-1608 GCA_049298815.1 Thermoanaerobaculia bacterium
TTCTTGTTCCCTATCTTGCGTTGACAAGGAATAATTTAGCGGCCGAATTCGGCTACAATCAGACCGCGAGTCGACGAGTCTCGGTCGCTTACAAGTTGTTTTTGTGCCTGGAATTCAGTTGTGCACGCAGGCGAATGTCACGTCCCTGCCACTTCGTCGCGCACGAAATCGCCCGACTTTCCGCCATGTTTCTCGACGAGCATGACTCCGTCGATGTGCATGTGACGATCAACAGCCTTCAACATGTCGTAGATCGTCAGGCAGGCAACCGAGACAGCGGTCAAAGCTTCCATTTCGACCCCGGTCTGGCCGACGACCTTGGCGGTGACTCGCACCTCGATCCCCGGCAAGGCGAGATCTGGATCGAGATCGACAGTGACTTTCGTGAGTGGCAAGGGATGACAGAGGGGTATCAAGTCGTGGGTACGTTTGGCGGCCATGATGGCGGCGATCCGAGCCGTTGCAAAGACATCCCCTTTCTTGGCATTGCCGGAGAGAGCCAGGTCCAGAGTTTCTTTTTGCATGACGATCCGGCCTCGTGCGACGGCCAGTCGCTCGGTCACCGCCTTGCCGGTGATATCGACCATGTCGGCTTCGCCGCCGGCGGAAAGATGGGTGAGGCCCGGCATAGCGATCGGAACATTCCAGTTTGTAACGGGTGAGTCGCCGGCAGCGATCGTCGCGCTCGGTCCGCTAAAGGCTAGGAGCCGCGCTCCGGCCGCTCTGGCGGCGCGCCGTGCAGCAGCTCTCGGGTTGCGGCGACCAGGTCGGCCTTGCGCATGAGGCTTTCGCCGACCAGCACGGTAGAGATGCGACATTTTTGAAGACGTAGGCAATCTTCATGCGTCGCGATGCCGCTTTCGCCGACGATGATCCGATCTGGGGGAACTTTTTCGGCGATCCGCTCACAGACGTCGAGCGACACCTCGAACGTCCGCAAGTCACGATTATTGATCCCGACGAGCCGGGTTTCGAGCCGTAGGGCTCGCGACAGCTCGGCCTCGTCGTGGACTTCGACGAGGATATCCATCGAAAGGTCATGGGCGGCTCTGGTGAGGGCGCTCGCTTCCTCGTCGCTGACGCAAGCCATGATGATCAAGATACAATCGGCGCCGTTCGCCCGCGCTTCGTAGACCTGGTAAGGCTCGAAGAGAAAGTCCTTTCGCAGGCAAGGCAGGTGGGTCGCCGTTCGCGCCATGTCGAGATTCGCGAGGCTGCCTTGAAACGACGGCCCATCGGTCAATACGGAAAGACAGGTGGCTCCACCGGATTCATAGTCACGCGCCAACGTTGTGGGATCGAAATCGACCCGGATAAGTCCCTTGGAAGGACTTGCTTTCTTGATCTCGGCAATCAGCGCGATCTGGCCGTTGTCGTGGCGTGCCTCGATCGCCTTGACGAAGCCCCGTGGTGGGTCGTGATCATGCGCCTTACGAGCCAGGGTTTCGAGCGGCATGCTGACCTTGGCTTGCGAAATCTCACGTCGCTTGTAGGCTGCGATCGTTCGCAAAATGTCGGTCATGGCCGAATGCCCCACGCATTCGGGGAAGCCATCGGGGTAGTGGCACGCACCATTGCCCGATTTGAAGCTTCGACGAGGGTTGCGAG
>JBAQWH010000416.1:0-24764 GCA_049298815.1 Thermoanaerobaculia bacterium
GCTCGAGCTCGACCCGTTCTCGGCCATCGGCCTCACCAACGCGGCGTTCATCGCGTACCTCGCCGGCGACGACGCGGCGGCCGCCGAAAGGATCGAGCGCGCGCTGGAGGTCAATCCCGATTCGGTCGATGCACTTCTGGTTCGCGGCGGTTTGTCGGAGGCAACCGGCAGCCTCGACTCCGCGATCGCAGATTACCGAGCCGCAGTCGCCCGTTCGTCACGCTACTCGATGAGTCTCGCGCAGCTCGGACACGCGCTGGCGCGGCGAGGCGACCGCGCCGAGGCGGAGGAAATCCTCGCGCAGCTCGAAGGGATGCGGCAGAGCCAGTACGTCTCCGCGATCGACTGCGCTCTCATCAACCTCGCCCTCGGCAGGATCGACGTCGCCTTCGAATGGATCGAGGCCGCCCTGCGCGAGAAATCGGGCTGGCTCGTCTACCTCAAGACCGACCGGCGACTCAAATCGCTGCGCGACGACCCGCGTTACGAGCGTCTCCTGCTCGCGGTCGACCTCGGAAACGGCCAATCCATGATTTCCCCATGATTCGCCCAGAACCCGCCGGCAACAGGGCGCCATCGTGGGTGGATGCACGCAAACCTGCTCCTCCATGACGGCGCAGCTGCATCTCAACGCCTGACCGTTTCACCCGATCGTGACCGCGATGCATCCCGCGTGGTGCGAGGGAACGTGGTGTCCCGAGCGTCCGAGAGCCGTGCACTGATCGTGCTGTTCTTCGCGGCCGCTTTCTCCGCAGGGACGGTTCTCGATGCGCAGCCGTTCCCTTTCCCGCCAGATCCCTGTTCCTTGCCTCGCCCTCTCGCACCTCAGCTGCCGCGGCCGGAGGTCGCGATCACCACGCTCGCCGGTGAGCACGAGCCGATCGGTCTCAGCGACGGTCCCGGTCCCTTGGCGCGGTTCGGCTCTGCGAGAGGAGTGGCGGCCGACAGCCGCGGGAACGTCTTCGTCACCGACCCGCCGAACGGAACGATCAGGAAGATCTCACCGGCGGGCATGGTCACGACGCTGGCTGGTCTCGCCGGCAGGCACATGAGCTGTGACGGAAGCGGGAGCGAGGCGCGATTCGACGCCCCGTTCGGCATCACGACGGACGTTCAAGGCAACATCTACGTTGGCGACCCCTCAAGCTCGACGATCAGGAAGATCACTCCGTCGGGAGTCGCAACCACCGTTGCCGGCGGCCTCCCCGGGTCCGCTGATGGATTCGGAAAGGCCGCGGGGTTCCGTGCACCGGCCGGATTGGCAACCGACGCGAACGGGAACCTCTACGTCGCCGATCGCGACAACTCGACGATCCGCAGAATCACGCCGGAGGGAGAGGTGAGCACGCTGGCCGGCTTTGCCGGAATCAGGGGGAGCAGCGACGGAGTCGGGAGCGGCGCACGCTTCGCCGTTCCGGAGGGTGTCGCCGTCGACGCCGGCGGTAACGTCTTCGTCGCCGACACTGGCAATCACTCGATCCGCAGAATCACGCCTGCAGGGGCGGTAACGACGATTGCGGGTCTGTCCAGGACGTTCGGTCATGTCGACGCGACAAGGAGCGACGCGCGGTTCAACTACCCGGCAGGGCTGGCGATCGACCGTGACGGGAACCTCTATGTCGCCGATGGTGGGAATCGCGTCGTGAGGAAGGTGACCGCTGCCGGAGCGGTGACGACGATTCCCGAAACTGGCGGCCCGACGTTCGGCGTCGCGATCGACGGCCAGGGTTACCTCTACGTCGCCGCCGGCGCTACGGTGTTCCGGATCGGCGCTGAGGGAGAAGCGCGGACGCTCGCAGGTCCCGTGAACCCGCTCTCGGGGAGCGCCGACGGCATCGGCACCGCTGCGCGGTTTTCAGAGCCGGCCGGAATCGCGGTTGCGAGCAGTGGAGATGTGTATGTCGCTGATTTGCAGAACTTCACGATCCGGAAGATCACGCCGGAAGGCCACGTGACCACGCTGGCAGGCGTGGCTGGGGAGAGCGGGAGCAGTGACGGAATCGGAAGCTCCGCGCGGTTCCAGTGGCCAAACGGCCTCGCTACCGATGCGGGTGACAACATCTACGTCGCGGATACCGCCAACCAGACGATCCGGAAGATCACGCCGTCGGGAGTCGTGACGACGCTGGCCGGTCGGGTCGGAGTTTCGGGAAACGCGGACGGGAGCCGGAGCGAGGCGCGGTTCTCGTGGCCCAAAGCGGTGGCGGTCGATCGCAACGGATCGGTGTACGTCGTCGATGGCGCATCCACGATCCGGAAGATCACGGCAGCGGGTGTGGTCACGACGGTTGCAGGCCGCGCGAATACGTGGGGAAGTGACGACGGAGTCGGACCTGCAGCAAGGTTCCATCTTCCGCGCGACCTCGCGGTCGACAGCAGCGGGAATCTCTATGTCGTCGATGGCATGTCGACGATTCGCAGGATCACGCCTGCGGGAATGGTCACCACCCTTCTGCGTGGCGTGGAAGCGAGCGGGGTGGCCGTCGACACCGCAGACAGGATCTACCTCACCGACCGCAGTTCGATCCGGAGGATGGCCGCCGACGGAACGCTTCAAACGATTGCCGGCGATGAGGCGCTAGGGAGCGTCGACGGCATGGGGACCGAGGCGCGGTTTTCGGCACTGTCGGCAATAGCAGTCGACAGCCGAGGCCAGCTGTTTGTCGCGGACGTGGAGACTCACTCGATCCGCACGGGCCGGCCGGTCCTGCCCGATCTCGCCACGATCGACTCCTCGCGCGACAAGACAGCCGTGATGCGCCAGCTCGGCACCGACCAGCGGACCGCAATCGCCTGGCGGTGGACGATGATCCGCCGCCCGGCCGACAGCCTCGCGGAGCTGTCATCCGCCTCAGTCGAGAATCCGACATTCACCCCTGACGTTGAGGGACTCTTCAGGTTCCAGCTCGTTGCGACGCGCGGCGAGGCCGCGAGCATCTCGACGGTGGATTTCACTTCCACCGTTTCCGCCAGCGAACGGAGACGCGCGATCAGGCACTGAAGGACACGCACTGGGAGTGCGACCGGCTGCTCTCTTTGCTGCACGTGATGACGATCTTCCCCTGGTGCAGTCCTGCTGCGAAACGGTGGAATGCTTCCGGGAGGGCCTCGAGGTCGTAGCAGCGGTCGATCACCGGGACGACCTTCTGATCCTCGAACAGCTGATTCATGAGGTGCAGGTCCTTGTTCTTCTCGAGGGTGACGAGGCGGATCTTCTTTCTCGTGGTGGCTGCGATCCAGGGCCACCACAACAGGGCCTGCACGAGACGGGGCATCGATCCGCCCACCGTGACGTAGGTGCCGTCTGGATTCAGGGCCCGCGCACAGTCGAGGAGCGAACGCGAGGTCTTCACGTCGAGGATGAGGTCGTAGCGCCTTCCGTTGCGCGTGAAGTCCTCGCGCGCGTAGTCGATCACGTGCGCGGCCCCCATCGAGCGGAGCATGTCGAGTTTCTCCGCGCGGTCGACCGCAGTGATCTCCAGCCCATGGAGTCTCGCCAGCTGGATGGCGAACGTCCCCACCCCACCGCCCGCGCCGTTGATGAGGAGCGTCTGCCCGCGACGCATCAGCGCGATGTCACGAAGCGCCTGGACGGCGAGCATCGCCGCCTGCGGGATCGCCGCCGCCTGCTCGAATGACATTCCCGGCGCCTTCAGAGCCAGGTCCTTCTCGGGAGCGCAGACGTACTCCGCAAAGCCGCCCCAGCGGCCGCTCAGGTCGCCGAACACTTCGTCGCCGGGACGGAAGTTCCGCACGTTCGGGCCGGCCGATTCAACGCGTCCGGCAACGTCGGACCCAAGGATTTGTTTCTTCGGATTGCGCAGCCCGAAGATCAGGCGGTTCACGACGGTCGTGCCGCAAAGCGCATCCCAGTCCCAGTCGTTGATCGAGACGGCGTGCACTCTGATCAGCACTTCCCCATCCCCCGGTACCGGCATGGCGACGTCCTCGAGCTCGAGGACGTCCGGCGATCCGTATCTCTTGAAGACGAAGGCTTTCATGGAACTCCTCGGCCGCGCGCATGACCGCCGCGACGACAGCTTTGAGCTAGATCCTGTATGAAGTACCCGGGTCGTTACTTCACGGCGCACACGAGGTCCAAGTAGGTCCTCGAAGGACGATGCCCTGACCAGGCGCCGCGCGAGATTTCGGAGATGGACAGCTGCCGAGATCGACGAGTCTCGGCGACGACCCGCCCATCGTATGCAACCGCTGCTTCCTCAGGAGCAAGCCGCGACGGTCAATGGCGCCGCAGCCGGGCCTCTTCGCGGCACCAGAACGGCGGGTACGCCGGCGCAACTGGGCATCCGCAGAGCGAGCCTTCCCAAGCACCGTCCCCGTCTCACGTTCAGAACACTATTTTCGCGCGCAGCGGCACGCGGACAGCGAACTCAGTGAGAAACCCATCAGAGTCATCAGTTGGCGTCTGACGAACGTGGATTTCAGTCCCGAGATGTTCCCTAGCAACGAGCTGACTCACGTACAGTCCATAGCCGGACCCTTCCTCGAACGCTTCACGGGCCCGGTCTCCTCTATAGAAGGGGTCAAAAATCCGACTCAGTTCGTGCGGCAGAATCTGCGGCCCGACCGAGCGAACTACGAAATTCACAAAGCCGTCGCCATCGTCGACGCCGACTTCGACGCGCGAACCTACCGGCGCATACTTCACCGCGTTGTCGATGAGCGTATGCGGAATGATGCTAGTTGCCTGCGGATTCGCAAGTACGTCAGCAAAGCTCGTTCCGGTGACGATCTTCCTGAGCTGCTTGCGTGCAAACAATGGCTCATAGATCCTGAGATACTTGTGGACGGCACCATGAAAGCGAAAAAGGACGCAATCCTCGGCACGCATTAGCCATTCCGGATTCAGCAGGAACTTGGCGACGTTCAGCTTCTCCTCGAGGAACTTGGACGCATGGTAAATTGCCTTCTCGTATTCGCGTGCCTTTCCGAGCTTCTCCTCAAATGTTGCACCTTGATATCTCGATTCGATAAGAACGTTGATGTTCTGGCTGATCTGAGTGTTGATCTGCTTATAGTCGTGAACAAAAGCAAGGCCGCGCAGGATATCTTCACGTAGCGGCTCTAGAAAATCCGACTTAAAGCGTTGGGCGTCAATGTACTCGCGTATTAGTCGTTGCTTCTCCGCAGCCAAAGACTTTGCCTGCTCCTCGGCGGTCAACTGATAACTCGCTATCGCACGCGCTAGGTTATCGGGCGTCACCTGTTCGTGCCGATGTTCTCGAATACGCTTGCCGCGTTGTTTCGTGGTCTCGGGGAATGCCGTGAGTACAAGGCCAGCGACAAGCATCTCTCGATCTACCCGTCGGTAGTTGTAGCCGTACGAGCAGACGTGAAGATCCGTATCTAGATCGCTCTCGCATTGTCGCGAGTTGCATCGGTCACATTGCTCGGGCCACTCGAGTATAGATCCAGACAACCTGCGACCGGCGCGTACGTGCGGGTATGGAAATGCGCTCGGCGATACGTCTGGGCGAGGCGCAGAGGAGTGACGTCCCGGGCGCGCAGCCGGGACGCGCCGAGGCACAGCTCCCTCTTCAGGAATCGTAGGCCCTGACAACGCCCGGCGAATGAGGTCACGGACTTTCACTTCAGAAGCCCAAGGATTCCGATCGCGACCTGTGCGACCTGAAGGATCGTGCTAGCAACCTCTGGATCTACGTGATTAGCAGACAAGAAAGCCTCAAGCCCTGAAGCGTGCCGCTGCAGAATCGCCTTCTCGGCGGTCGTCCGCATGCGCGCAGTGTCCGCTACGTGTGCCTCCGCGATGTTGACAATGCGATCCAAGTAGAAGCCGAGCGAGAACTTCTTGCGAAGCAAGTCGTCGACCGTGCGCTTGAAGTCAACATAGTCAGTGCCTTTCGCTAACACTGCGTCGGCCAAATCGAAAAACGGCTGGTACTTCAGCGACCAGTCCGCGTTCGAGTAGGCCACTAATATCTGGGCTGGCGACGTTTGTCGGAGGTGACGGAGGATCCCGAGGCCTTGCTCCTGGGTCTGTGCGCTACCAACGCCTTGGATGTCGAGCAAGATGAGATCGTAGTAGCCCGATTCAAGCTTCGGGAGGTCATCGACATCGTTCCATTTTTCGATGGTGTACCCATCGCGCTGGAAGAGCGGCAGGTAGTAGAAGTCTCCGTCGTCAATCACGAGAATACGCGTTCGCTTGCGTATTTCATCCGTCGGGATTGTCGGCCACTTCCCCCCGCGCCTGAACCACAGCATCGAGAAAGCTTACACGACTTGGATTCAATTCGTCTGATGATCCTTACGCGAGTCGTCGTTTTCGACGCCCGGTCCACGCGGGCGAAGCGAGGACCGCCGTTCGACCACAGTGCGAGAACTAGATAACCCGCTTGTCTGCGGTCGTCCGCTGCAACGCCTCGCCAGGGTGACAGACTGCCCGATCGAGCCTCTGATCGACCTGATTGATCACCTCGGGTACGAGAGAGAACTGCTTCTCCATCCGCTCGACGGTCACGTCGAAATGGCGCCGGAGCGCGGTCACGTGTGCATGGAGCAGGTTCTTCAGATCATCATCCGTCACGTCCCAATTTCGCCTCGGCGTAAAACAGCGGGGGCCTTGCGGCCGCTGTCACGGCACATGTTTGGAAAGCGGCGCCCGCGGCGCCGCACCCCAAAGAAAGGGCGGCCTTGCGGCCGCCCTTTCGTACTGAAGCGATAGAGGCGAGGTTAACCACTCGTCGTTCGTGCGCCGGCTCGCCGCCTGGTTCATTACCTTGTGGTTCTCTTCAATGGAAGCGAAAGCAATCGACCTGCTCGGGTCGGCGACCCCGGCTTCCTCGCGTCACGTGCCCCGCCCGCAACCTGCCGTGGCGGCCGGCTCAGCGTTCCCAGAGCTCGCGCGGGTAATCGCGGTGGATGTTGGCGTACGCGCGCTCGTAGAGCGTCTGCGCTTTGACGACGCGGAGCATGTCGGCGGGATGGATCGGTTTGCGCGCGGCCCGGCGTGGGTTCTTCTTTCCGGCCTCGTTGATCTGTTGCGCGTAGAGGCGGCTGAACTCGCGCAACGGCAGCCGCGTCGGCGTCAGTGGATGCATGCAGTCGTGGAGGTCGTAAGGGCGCTCGGTCCAGAAGTCGCCGCGGATCGCTTCGTAATCGTCCGTGCCCGGCGAGGGCGTGCAGACGGTGAAGCTGAACTGCGCAGGCGGCATGTCCTGGACGTACGACCGGAGCCGCCCGAAGTCGTCACGATCGAACTCCGGGAGAAGCATGAACGCAGCATGCACTGCGATGCCCTTGGAGCGGAGGGTGTCGTGCGCGCGGGAGTTCTCCGCGACCGTCGTCCCCTTCTTCGACCTGCGCAGTTGCTCGTCCGACGGGAACTCGAAGCCGAGGAAAGCTGCGTCGAGGCCGAGCGCACGCCAGCGGTCGAACAGGCCGGGAAAACGGTTGACCGTCGTTGCGCGCGTCCAGGCGAAGTAGCGCTTCTTCACGTTCCGCCGCTCGAGCTCCCCGGCCAGATCGTGAGCGAAATCGGGGTCGATGAAGTTCTCGTCGTCGCAGAAGTAGACGTGGTCGGTCGGAAGCGAGGCGATCTCGTCGGCGACCCGCTCCGCCGGCCGCGGCCGGTGCTCCCCGTTGAACATCTTCGGGACGATGCAGAAGGTGCAGTGCATCCGGCAGCCGAACGACGTCCGGACCATCGAGGCCGGGACGAACAGGCGCTGAAACGATGAGACCTCTTCGCACGCCCACACACTGAAGTAGCGCTGCGCGTTCCAGAGGTCGCGCCGCGGCGAGGGGAGATCCGCGGGGTCTGGGAAGAGCGGGAAGCTGGTCAATGCGGCCGGATCGATCCGCCCCGGCACGACGACGCCTTCGATGCCTTCAAGCGGCGCGTTCTGCTCGATCGCGTCGACGATGCTTCGGAACGGCGAGCATCCTTCGCCGCGCACGATCGCGTCGATCTCGACGATGTCGTAATCGGACGCGGCAACGGTCGCGTGATGGCCACCGACGACCACGTATGCGCCGGACGATTTCGCAGTCCGCGCGAGCCGCTTCACGATCCCCGCTTCGTGCGTGTAGCCGGTGATGCCGACCAGATCGGGGCGGAAGCGCTTCAGCGTCCGCGAGAAACTGGCGTCTGGGAAGTACGAGAAGCGGAGGTCGAGGACGCGCACCTCGTGCTGCTTCGGTACGGCCGCGGCCAGATATCCGAGCTCGATCGGCTCGAGGAGCTGAAACCGGTGGAGTGCATGAATCGCATCCAGCTGAGGTCGTGGCTTGACGAGAAGGATTCGCACGGGAACGAGTGAAGGGAGTCAGACCGCACGCTGCTGGAGAGCCCGGTCGAGAAGGTCTGAGATGTCGTGGTACGCAGCCCACGTTCGGAGGTAGGAAAGATCGATCAGGTCACCGCCGATCCGGAGCAGCCCCAGAACGTCCCGCCACTGCTGATCCGAGATTTCGCCCCCCTGACGATACCAACGCAACTTCCAGAGAAGATTGTCTTCCCGGCTCGACGCGAGAATGGACTGGCCCGGTACCGGCTCGATCTGGACGCGTCTCGAGAACTCCTCTCGATCGTAGACATCATCGCCGCGGACGAACAGGTCGACTTTCGTGAGCTCCGGGAGATAGAAGATGTTGAGGATTCCCTCGGTGCGGACCGCCTCGTGAAGAGCGCCGGTATCGATCGAAAAGTCGGGGCCGAACGCAGCGATCATCTCCGCGACACGGTCAGGTACGAGGCGAATGGCGACATCGATGTCGCGGGTCGCTCGCGGCTCACCGAATGCACTGCTCGCGAGACTCCCGCCCACCGCGTACTCGACGCCTGCAGCCTCGAGTGCACGCGCCACCAGGACGGCAACTTCCGTCGTGTCAGGCGGAACCGTCACCTCGCATCCACCGGCGCCGGTCCGAGCAGACCTTCGACGACATCTCTGCCGTACAGGCGAACGGCCAAGCGGATCCGCAACTCATCGGGTGACGCATCCGGATGCTCTCGTCGAATCGACGATTCCGCGAGATTCCGGATCATCCGGCTGCTCCGCCGCATCATCGCCAGGCGTTCGGCCGGCGTTAGCTGCGCAAGCCGCTCGTAATAGATGCGCCTCGCCTCCGGCGGCGTATCGAGCATTTCACCGAGCATGCACAAGGATACCCCCACCCGGTCGGGCTGCGGGTCACGCAAAAGGGGGCGGAAAGCCGCGGCAAGACCGCGCGGAAAGGGGTAGAGGCGCGGCCGTGCACAAACCGGCGCCGCCCGCCCCTAAAAACGGGCGTCGACGTCGGTCTCGGCGCGCAGCAGGTCCTCGAGGTTCGGCTGAACCGGGGCCGGCTCGTCCTTCTCGGACCGCAGCATCTGACGACAGATCGTCTCGATGTGCTTGTCGTTGATCTGGACCGCACTGCGAGCGGTGACCTCATGAATCCTGTCGACCAGGGATAGCTGCGCAGGCGCGTCAGTGTGCCGAGTTCTCGATGCGTTCTACTCGCGCCGCAAGGCTCGCAACCATTTCCTCGAGCGAGCGATGGCTCTCTTCGAGCGTGCGAACCCGGCGATCCAGTTCGGCGTGCGAGAACTTGACCATCGCCTGCGTGTCTGCGGCCGTCCGCTCGATCGTCTCGCCGAGCTCGCCCACGACCCTGTCGAGTTTCTGATCGACCTGCGTGATCGCCTCAGACACGAGAGCGAACTGCTTGTCCATCCGCTCGAGCGCGACGTCGAAGTGGCGACGGATCTCCGTCGAGTGCGTGAGGAGCAGGCTCTTCAGATCGTCGTCGGTCACGGTGCGATTTTACCTCGGCGGGGGAAGTAAATGCGGTCTTGCGGTCGCTCTCACGACTGATGAACAAAGCGGCGCCTGCGGGCGCCGCACTCCAAAACAAAATGGGGCGGCCTTGCGGGCCGCCCGTTCGTTTGATGCGTTGGATTAGGAGTTACTGCTCGTCGTCGAAGTCCGAGAGGATGAGGGCGTCGTCCTCGTCGGCATCCGTTTCGGCGCGCAGCAGGTCCTCGAGGTTCGGCTGAACCGGGGCCGGCTCGTCCTTCTCGAGGTAGACGTCGCGGTAGGTCTGCATGCCGGTTCCGGCCGGGATCAGACGTCCCACGATCACGTTCTCCTTGAGTCCGCGCAGGTAGTCGACACGGCCCGCGATCGCGGCTTCCGTGAGCACCCTGGTGGTCTCCTGGAACGACGCCGCCGAGATGAACGACTCGGTCGACAGCGACGCCTTCGTGATCCCGAGCAGGAGAGGCACGCCGTCCGCCGGCTCGCCGCCGCGGTTCATGACCTTCTCGTTCTCTTCCATGAAGCGGAAGCGATCGACCTGCTCGTCGACGAGGAAGTCGGTGTCGCCGACCCGCGTCACGCGCACCGACCGCAGCATCTGACGGCAGATCGTCTCGATGTGCTTGTCGTTGATCTGCACCGACTGCGAGCGGTAGACCTCCTGGATCTTGTCGACCAGGTACTTCTGCAGCTCTTTGATGCCGAGGACCGCGAGCACGTCGTGCGGGTCGATCGGGCCGTCGATCAGCGGGTCGCCGGCGCGGACGCGCTCGGTCTCCTGCACGTTGACGTGCACCGAGCGCGGCACCGAGTACTCGTGACGCGTCCCTTCGTCCGTCTCGACGATGATGCGGCGCATCCCCTTGACCACCGGCCCGTGATGCACGATGCCGTCGACCTCGGTGATGACCGCCTTCTCGCGCGGGTGACGCGCTTCGAACAGCTCCACGACGCGCGGCAGACCGCCGGTGATGTCCTTGGTCTTGGTGGTGGCGCGGGGGATCTTCGCCAGGATGTCGCCCGGGTGGACCTCCTGCCCGTTGTGAACCATGACGTGGGCGCCGGTCGGGAGCAGGTACTTCCGCTCTTCCGATCCTTTGCCCGCCTTGATGATGAGGGTCGGGGTGCGCTTCTCGGCCGTCGCCGCTTCGACGATGACCATCTGCGTGAGGCCGGTGACCTTGTCGGTCTCCTCGCGGACGTTCTCGCCTTCGACGATGTCCTTGAAGGCAACCTTGCCGCCGACCTCGGTGAGCACGGCCGAGGTGAAGGGATCCCACTCGACGAGCGGCTGCTCGGCCTCGACGTGCTGGCCGTCGCGGACCTTGAGGGTCGAGCCGTAGACGAGCGCGTAACGCTCCTTCTCGCGGGCACCTGGAGCGACGGCGCCGGCGTCGACCGCCTTCTTCACCTTCTTGCTCTGGGTGTCCTCCATGATGAGGAGCTTGCCGTTACGGTTGATGACGACGAGGTCGCCGTTCTTGTTCGTGACGGTCGTGACGTTGACGAGCTGGACGCGGCCGGGGCTCGTCGCCTCATGCCTCGACTGCTCGGAAACGCGTGACGCGGTACCGCCGACGTGGAAGGTACGCATGGTGAGCTGCGTGCCCGGCTCGCCGATCGACTCGGCGGCGATGACGCCGACCGCTTCGCCGATCTCGACCAGGTGGCCGCTCGCGAGGTTGCGGCCGTAGCAGCGGCGGCAGACGCCGCGGCGGGTCTCGCAGGTGAGCACCGAGCGGATCTTCACCTGTTCGATGCCGGCTTCCTGCACCGCGTTCGCGAGCTCCTCGGTGATCGAGTCGTTCTGCGAGACGAGCTGCTCACCAGTGAGCGGATCGTAGACGTCTTCCTGCGAGACGCGGCCGACGATGCGGTCGCGCAGCGGCTCGAGGATGTCGCCGCCTTCCATGATCGAGGTGACGACGATGCCGTCGAACGTCTGGCAGTCCTGCTCGGTGACGATGACGTCCTGGGCTACGTCGACGAGACGGCGCGTGAGGTAGCCGGAGTCGGCCGTCTTGAGCGCCGTGTCGGCGAGACCCTTGCGGGCGCCGTGCGTCGAGATGAAGTACTGCAGCACCGAGAGGCCTTCGCGGAAGTTCGCGGTGATCGGGGTCTCGATGACCTCGCCCGAGGGCTTGGACATGAGGCCACGCATGCCGGCCAGCTGACGCACCTGCTCCTTCGAGCCACGGGCGCCGGAGTCGGCCATCATGAAGATCGGGTTGAACTCGCCGCGTGCGGTCTCGGCGCGCTTCATCTCGGAGAACATCTCGTCGGACACCTGCTCGGTCGCGCGGTGCCAGATGTCGATGATCTTGTTGTGGCGCTCGCCGGCGGTGATCGCGCCGTCGAGACGCTGCCGCTCGACCTCGAGGACCGACTTGCGGGCGCCTTCGACGATCTCCTGCTTGGTCGACGGGATGACCATGTCGTCGACGCCGATCGAGAGGCCGGCCTTCGTGGCGTAGAGGAAGCCGACCGTCTTCAGCCGATCGAGCATGTCGACCGTCAGGTCGTTGCCGAAGGTGATGAAGCAGTAGTTGACGAGCTCCTGAATGCCCTTCTTCTTGAGGATGCCGTTGATGTACGGCATCTGGTCGGGGAGGCTCAGGTTGAAGATGACGCGGCCGACCGTCGTCTCGATGAGCTTGCGCTCCACCTCGACGATCTCGGCGTGCACCACGTCCTGGTTGTTGAACTGCTTGGTCAGGTCCATCACCCGGCCGGTCACGCGGACGTTGATCGGCGTGAGCAGCTCGACCTCACCCGCCTGCAGCGCGAGCGTGACTTCGTCGAAGTCGCCGAAGTTCTTCCCTTCGCCCTTCGCGCCCGGCTTCGCCTTCGTCAGGTAGTAGACGCCGATGACGAGGTCCTGCGACGGCACCGTGAGCGGCTTGCCGTGCGCCGGCGACAGGATGTTGTTCGAGGCGAGCATCAGGATCTGCGACTCGACCTGCGCCTTCGGCGACAGCGGCACGTGGACGGCCATCTGGTCGCCGTCGAAGTCGGCGTTGAACGCCGCGCAGACGAGCGGGTGGATCTTGATCGCCTTCCCTTCGACGAGCACCGGCTCGAACGCCTGGATGCCCAGACGGTGGAGCGTCGGTGCGCGGTTCAGAAGGACCGGATGCTCCTTGATGACCTCTTCGAGCGCGTCCCAGACCTCGACGGTCTGCATCTCGACGAGCTCCTTCGCGGCCTTGATCGTGCCGACGAGACCCTTCTGTTCGAGCTTGTGGTAGATGAACGGCTTGAAGAGCTCGAGCGCCATTTTCTTCGGAAGACCGCACTGGTTGAGCTTGAGCTCCGGACCGATGACGATGACCGAACGGCCCGAGTAGTCGACGCGCTTGCCGAGCAGGTTCTGGCGGAAGCGGCCCTGCTTGCCCTTGAGGGTGTCGGAGAGCGACTTGAGCGGGCGGTTGTTCGAGCCCTTGAGCACGCGGCCGCGGCGGCCGTTGTCGAACAGAGCGTCGACCGCCTCCTGCAGCATGCGCTTCTCGTTGCGGACGATGACGTCCGGCGCGCGCAGCTCGAGGAGCTTCTTGAGACGGTTGTTGCGGTTGATCACGCGGCGGTACAGATCGTTGAGATCCGACGTCGCGAAGCGGCCGCCGTCGAGAGGCACGAGCGGGCGAAGCTCCGGCGGGATGACCGGGATCACGTCGAGGATCATCCACTCCGGACGATGGCCCGACTTGCGGAACGCGTCGACGACCTTGAGGCGCTTCGCAGCCTTGAGCTTCTTGATCTGCGAGGTCTCGGTGCGCATGATCAGGCGGAGCTCGTCGCTGAGCTCGTCGACCGTGACGCGGCGCAGCAGCTCCTTGATCGCCTCGGCGCCCATCTTCGCGACGAAGACGTCGCCGAACTGCCCGCGCAGCTCGCGGTAGCGCTCCTCGGTCAGGAGCTCCTTCTCGTCGATCGTGCCGTCGAGGTCACCCGGATCGATGACCACGTACGACTCGAAGTAGAGGATCCGCTCGAGGTCGCGGAGCGAGATGTCGAGCAGGTGCCCGATGCGCGACGGCAGGCCCTTGAAGAACCAGACGTGCGACACCGGCGAGGCCAGCTCGATGTGCCCCATGCGCTCGCGGCGCACCTTCGACTTCGTGACTTCGACACCGCACTTGTCGCAGATGACTCCGCGGTGCTTCATCCGCTTGTACTTGCCGCAGAGGCATTCCCAGTCGGTGATCGGGCCGAAGATCTTCGCGCAGAAGAGGCCGTCCCGTTCCGGCTTGAAGGTGCGGTAGTTGATGGTCTCCGGCTTGGTCACCTCACCGTAGGACCAGGACCGGATCTTCTCCGGCGATGCAAGCGAGATCTTGATGGCATTGAAGTCATTGGTCGCCTGTGCCTTTGCCGGGGTAAAGAGTGCGTTGAAACTTTCCAATTTGCGCCTCCCGTCAGGAGTGATTCGTTCGTTCTAAAGGTCGGATCCCTCGGCTTCGTGCCTCGGGATGACCCGCGCTCGAGGCGCGGGTCAGTTGTCCGTCGTCTGCGGAGTCGGGAACCGGAGCTTCACGTCGGTGCCGAAGCACTCCCAGCACGGGGCTTCCCATTCCTGGTCGCCGCTGTGGAAGTGCACGGTCAACCGGATCGATCCGATGCCGTGACAGGCCTTGCACGAGGTGCGTGGCATTCGGGCCAGTGACGCGACTCTGTTTCCCATCTGCTTTCTCCGTCCTCCCTTGCCATTCCGAGCGAAGCGAGGAACCCCATGCTGGGAATGCCTCGCCCGCCCGGCCACCCCTCCTGATGGGGAGGGGCTCCTTCGCCGCGCTTCGCCGGCTCAGGATGACAGTGGAGTCCATCACTCCTTGAGCAGCTCCACGTCCAGACAGAGCGACTGCAGCTCCCGGACGAGGACGTTGAACGACTCGGGGAGACCCGGATCGTCCGGGACCTCGCCCTTGACGATCGATTCGTAGACCTTCGAGCGGCCTTCGACGTCGTCGGACTTGACCGTGAGCAGCTCCTGCAGGGTGTAGGCGGCACCGTAGGCCTCGAGAGCCCAGACTTCCATCTCTCCGAAGCGCTGGCCGCCGAACTGCGCCTTGCCGCCGAGGGGCTGCTGCGTGATGAGCGAGTAAGGCCCGATCGAGCGCGCGTGGATCTTGTCGTCGACCAGGTGCGAGAGCTTGAGCATGTAGATGTAGCCGACGCAGACCTGCTGTTCGAACGGCTCACCCGTCATGCCGTCGAAGAGCTGGGTCTTGCCTTCCGTCGGGAGCATCGCGGCGGTGAGCTGCGCCTTGATCTCGCTCTCGGTCGCGCCGTCGAAGACGGGGGTCGAGAAGTGGAGACCGAGGGCGTTGGCTGCCCAGCCGAGGTGCGTCTCGAGGATCTGGCCGACGTTCATTCGCGACGGAACGCCGAGCGGGTTGAGAACGATCTCGACCGGCGTGCCGTCCGGCATGTACGGCATGTCCTCTTCGGGGAGGATGCGCGAGATGACGCCCTTGTTGCCGTGGCGTCCCGCCATCTTGTCGCCGACCGAGAGCTTGCGCTTCATGGCGACGTAGACCTTGATCATCTTGATGACGCCCGGGGGAAGCTCGTCACCCTTCTGGAGGTCTTCGCGGCGCTCTTCGGCCTTCTGCTCGAGGACGCGGATGCGGTTCTCGCCGCGCTCGACGAACATACGGATCGTCTCGCGGATCTCTTCCTCGACCGGCAGAGCGAGGAGCTCGCGGCGGGAGAGGCGGCTGATGACGTCGCGATCGGCGGACTCACCCTTGCGGATCAGGACGTCGCCGGTCTTGAAGTCGACCACGTCGCGCTGCAGCTTCTGATCGGCGAGGAGGTCGGCGATCTTCTTGTTGCGCGCTTCCGTGATGATGCGGATCTCGTCCTGGATGTTGCGATTCATCCGCTCGATCTCGCCGTCTTCGATCGACTTGGCGCGCATGTCCTTGTCGACGCCCTTGCGGCTGAAGATCTTCACGTCGACGACCGTGCCCTCGATGCCCGGGGGCGTCTTGAGGGAGGCGTCGCGGACGTCGCCGGCCTTCTCGCCGAAGATCGCCCGGAGCAGCTTCTCTTCGGGGGTCAGCTGCGTCTCGCCCTTCGGCGTGACCTTGCCGACGAGGATGTCGCCCTGCTTGACCGTCGCGCCGATGCGGATGATGCCGCTCTCGTCGAGGTCGCGCAGCGCGGACTCGCTGACGTTCGGGATGTCGCGGGTGATCTCTTCGGGTCCGAGCTTCGTGTCGCGCGCCTCGATCTCGAACTCCTCGATGTGGATCGAGGTGTAGTAGTCGTCGCGGACCATCTTCTCGGAGACGAGGATCGCGTCCTCGAAGTTGTTACCGCGCCACGGCATGAACGCGACGAGCACGTTCCGGCCGAGCGCGAGCTCGCCGGCGTCGGTGCAGGGACCGTCCGCGAGGACCTGCCCCTTGCGCACCCGCTGACCTTCGCGCACGACCGGCTTCTGCGTGATGCAGGTGTTCTGGTTCGAGCGCTTGAACTTGATCAGCTGGTAGATGTCGGCGCCGAACTCCTTGGTCTGGCCGGTCTCCTGGTCCTCGGCCTCGACCCGCACGATGATGCGGTTCGAGTCGACCAGGTCGACCACGCCGCCACGCTTGCACATGACGACGGCGCCGGAGTCGCGGGCCACCACGTTCTCCATGCCGGTGCCGACGAGCGGCGACTGGGTCCGGAGGAGGGGAACCGACTGGCGCTGCATGTTGGCGCCCATGAGCGCGCGGTTCGCGTCGTCGTTCTCGAGGAACGGAACGAGCGAGGCGGCGACCGAGACGAGCTGCTTCGGCGAGACGTCGATGAAGTCGACCTTCTCCTTCTCGATCGAGACGAAGTCGCCCGACTGACGCGCGATGACGCGGTCGTGCAGAAGGTTCCCGTCGTCGTCCATGATCACGTTCGCCTGCGCGATCGTGTAGCGCTCCTCGTCCCAGGCGGAGAGGTAGAAGGCGTACGGCTCGGCTTCCGCCGCCTGCAGCAGCCCCTTGCGGCTCTTGCTGCCGGCTGCCGCGTTCTCCTTCGCGACGCGGTTGTTCTCCTTCTGGAGGTCCCGCTTCTCGACGATCTGGCCGAGCTGGAAAGTCGTGTCGCCCGCCTTGACGATGCGGTAGTGGTCGAGGACGCGGCCGTCCTGCACCTTCTTGTACGGCGACTCGATGAAGCCGTACTCGTTGATGCGCGCATAGCACGCGAGCGAGGAGATGAGGCCGATGTTCGGACCTTCAGGCGTCTCGATCGGGCAGATACGGCCGTAGTGCGTCGGGTGGACGTCGCGGACTTCGAAGCCCGCACGCTCGCGCGAGAGGCCGCCCGGCCCGAGGGCCGAGAGACGCCGCTTGTGCGTGACCTCGGAGAGCGGGTTCGTCTGGTCCATGAACTGCGACAGCTGCGACGAACCGAAGAACTCCTTGATCGCCGCGATGACCGGCTTGGAGTTGATCAGGTCGTGCGGCATCGCGGAGTCGATGTCCTGGTGGACCGACATCTTCTCCTTGATCGCGCGCTCCATCCGGACGAGGCCGATGCGGAACTGGTTCTCGAGCAGCTCGCCAACCGCGCGCACGCGGCGGTTGCCGAGGTTGTCGATGTCGTCGACCCGGCCGACGTCCTTGCGGAGGCGGAGCAGGTAGTTGATGACGACGTAGAAATCGTCCGGCGTCATCGTCTTCTGCGTGACCGGCGAGTCGAGATCGAGCTTGATGTTGAACTTGAAGCGGCCGACGCGCGAGAAATCGTACTTGCGCGAGTCGAAGAACATCCCTTCGAACAGCGCCTTGGCCGACTCGAGCGTCGGGGGGTCGCCCGGACGCATGCGGCGGTAGATCTCGATGATCGACGCCTCGAACGACTTCGAGGTGTCCTTGCGGACCGTGTTGAGCAGGATGTCGGAGACGAGGTCCCAGTCGGGGAAGATCACTTCGACTTCCGCGACGCCGTGGCCGCGGAGGGTCTCAGCCCAGTCCGCCGGCACGGCCTCGCCCGCCTCGAAGAGGACTTCGCCGGTGTTGAAGTCGACGACGTCGGCGAGGAAGGCGGCCTTGTCGAGGGCGCCGTACTCGACCGCGGCGGTCGCCTCGTTGTGCTTCGTGAGGGCGTCCGCCATCTTCTGGTCGAGACGGATGCCGGCGAAGATCGTCCGGACGGCGCGGCGACCGCGGATCGAGTGACGCTCCTTGGCCTCTTCCTGGTCGAGGACGCGGCGGTCGAAGGTGAGCGTCGCCCCGCTGTCGCTGACGCGGGCCCTGATCGGCGTGTAGAACTGGCGAAGGATGTCCTCGTCGGTCGTCATGCCGAGCGCGCGGAGGAACACCGAGCCGAGGAACTTGCGCTTGCGGTCGATCCGGACGTAGAGGATGTTCTTCTGGTCGTACTCGAACTCCACCCAGGAGCCGCGGTACGGGATGATCTTGGCGAGGAAGGTGTGGGCGCTTTCCTTCGTGAAGAAGACGCCGGGCGAGCGGTGCAGCTGCGAGACGATGACGCGCTCGGTGCCGTTGATGACGAACGTCCCGTTGTCGGTCATCAGCGGGATGTCGCCGAAGAAGACTTCCTCTTCCTTGGCGTCGCGCATGTGCTTGACGCCGGTGTCGGGGTCCTTGTCGTAGACGAAGAGGCGGAAGGTGACCTTCAGCGGGACGCTGTAGGTCATGCCGCGCTCCTGGCACTCCTCGACCGAGTACTTCATCTGGAGGTCGACGGGGTTGCCGCAGATGTCACAGACCTCGACGCGGTTCTTGTTGATGACGCCGCACTGACCGCAATTGACGGTCTCCTCGTGCGGGTGATCGGTGATGATCTTCGCGCCGCAGTTCGCGCAGCTCATCCGCAGGTGCTCGAGACCCTTGAGCTGCCCGCACTTGCACTCCCAGTTCCCGATCGAGAACCGGACGAAGTCGAGCGAGCAGGTCTCGCGGAAGTCGCTGAACGGGAAGACGCTGGTGAAGACGGACTGGAGGCCGGTGTCCTCGCGCTCCTCCGGAAGGAGGTTCATCTGCAGGAACCGTTCGTACGACTTTCTCTGGACATCGATGAGATTCGGCAGCGCCATGTAGCTGCGGATCTTCGAGAAGTCGTGACGGACGGGCTCCTGTTTCGGCATGGATCCGTTCATTCGGTGTGACTCCTAATGAATTCGCGTCAGGCGAGGCCGGCTTGCAGGCGACGCAATCCGGTGGCACGCGATGTTGGGCGCTATCGAGAAGGCCGCTCCCCCCCTCTCTGGCCCGAAGAATGTGGGTATTGCAAAGACAGCAATTCCGGGCGATGCACGAACACCGCCCGGAAGCGAAACTTCACCGATCCGGGACCGCCTGAGCGGCCCCGGACCGGCCGGAAAAACTACTGAACCTTGACCTTGGCGCCAGCCTCTTCGAAGACCTTCTTGATCTTCTCGGCCTCATCCTTCGACACGCCTTCCTTGATGGTCTGGGGCGCGCCTTCGACGAGGTCCTTGGCTTCTTTCAGGCCGAGCGAAGTGACTTCGCGGACGGCCTTGATGACGTTGATCTTCTTTTCGCCAGCCTCGGCGAGGATGACGGTGAACTCGGTCTGCTCTTCGACCGGCGCTGCTGCTGCGGCCGGGCCGGCTGCCATCGCCATCGGCGCGGCGGCGGCGGCGGAGACGCCGAAGCGCTCCTCGAGGGCCTTGACCAGGTTCGCCAGGTCGAGGACCGACATCGACTCAATCTGCTTCACGAAATCTTCGGTGGAAATCGCCATTTCTGCCTCCAAAAAAATTGCTAGTGGTTCAAATCCATGCGGGCCGGTCGCCCGCGCCATCTCTTAAGCGCTTGCTTCAGCCTCGGCTCCGCCGTCCTTCTGCTGCCTGACCTGATCGAGAACCACAGCGAGGTTCCGGAGGTTGGCATTGAGGACGACCGCGAGTCCGCGGATCGGGTGCTGCATGAGGTAGAGCACCTTCGCGATCAGCTCGTCGCGCGACGGGAGGTTCGCAATTGCATTGATCTCGCTGGCCGGCAGGATCTGCCCACCAAGCATCACACCTTTGAACTGGACGGTCGGGACATCCTTGGCGAACTTCGTCAGGATCTTCGCCAGGGCGACGCCGTCGGTCGCGTTGTAAACGACCGCCGTCTCGCCGCTGAAGTGCGAACTGAGCGCCTTGAGCGGAGTGTCGTTGACCGCGATCAGAGCGAGCGTGTTCTTGACGACGAGGTACTTCGAGCCGGAGTCACGCACCTGCTTGCGCAGCTCGGTGACCTGCGGGACGGTAATCCCCTTGAACGAGATCAGGAAGGCGTTGGTCGCCTTGCCGATCCCTTCTGAGAGCTCGGAGATCGCTTGGGTCTTTTGGTCGCGATTCATGCTTTCTCCTTACTCGGCCTTCGCCTCGGCCACCGCCGTGTCGATCTGGATCGACGGGCTCATGGTCGAGGAGACGTAGATCGAACGGACGTACTTCCCCTTCGCCGCGGACGGCTTCGCTTTGCGGACGGCGTTGATCACCGATGCCGCATTCTCGCGAAGCTGATCGGGCGAGAACGAGATCTTGCCGACCGGAACGTGGATGATCGCCGTCTTGTCGACGCGGAACTCCACCTTACCGGCCTTGATCTCCTGGATCGCCTTCGCGACATCGAACGTGACCGTGCCGGTCTTCGGGTTCGGCATCAGTCCGCGGGGACCGAGGACCTTTCCAAGCTTACCGACCGACCGCATCATGTCCGGCGTCGCGATGACGGCGTCGAAGTCGGTCCAGCCACCCTGGATCTTCTCGACGACATCGTCGCCACCAACAAGGTCAGCGCCTGCATCCTGCGCTTCCTTCTGCTTCTCGCCCATGGCGATCACGAGCACGCGCTTGGTCTGGCCGGTGCCGTGCGGGAGCACGGTCGTGCCACGAACCATCTGGTCCGCGTGTTTCGGATCGACACCGAGGAGCATCGAGAGCTCGACCGTCTCATTGAACTTCGCGAACGCAATCTGCTTGAGCAGTGAGAACGCTTCGTCCAGCTGGTACGGCCGCTCTTCGACCTTGTCGGAGGCTGCACGGTACTTCTTGCCGTGTCTTGCCAATTTCACCTCCGTAGTACAGACGGCTCGCCTGGCGGCGAACCTCCTACGTTGATCTATGCGTCAGCTACGCGCTGACGCGCCTCTAAAATCAGCCGTTAGTCGTTAGTCGTCAGTCGTTAGTGGAGACGAAGAGCACCGGCGAGAAGAGCGCGGGTTCCTTCCTCGGTTCTACTAACGACTAACGACTAACCACTAACGACTCTCGACGTTAGTCGCTGATTTCCATTCCCATCGAGCGCGCGGTGCCCTCGACGGTCTTCATCGCCGCTTCGATGCTCGCAGCGTTGAGGTCCGGCATCTTGAGACGCGCGATGTCCTCGACCTGCTTGCGGGTGACCGAGCCGATCTTGGTCTTGTTCGGCACACCCGAGCCCTTGGCGATGCCTGCGGCCTTGAGCAGCAGGACCGCGGCGGGCGGGGTCTTGGTGACGAACGTGAAGGAGCGGTCGGAAAAGACCGTGATGACGACCGGGATGATGAGTCCGTCGTCCTTCGCCGTGCGCGCGTTGAAGGTCTTGCAGAACTCCATGATGTTCACGCCGTGCTGGCCGAGGGCCGGTCCGACGGGAGGAGCCGGGGTCGCTTTGCCGCCGGGGATCTGCAGCTTGATGTATCCGGTGATTTTCTTAGCCATGATTCAGTCCTGAAATCTAGCGACGTCAATCCGTCGCGTTTATTCGTTCCAACCTGCCAAGGACTGAGGACTGAGGGCTGGGGACTGTGCCCGGCCGGCTCAGTCCCCACTCCTCAGCACTCAGTCCTCGCGTCTATCTCTTCTGCGCCGGGGCGCCGCCCCCCTGCTCTTCAGCGGGGTCGAAGCGGGCGACCTGGATGAACTCGAGCTCGACCGGGGTCGACCGGCCGAAGATCGTCACCATGACCTTCAGGGTGTTGCGGTCGAGGTTGACCTCTTCCACGACGCCGGTGAAGTTGGTGAACGGACCGTCGATGATCCGGACGTGCTCGCCGTGCTCGTACACATGCTTGGGCTTCGGCTTTTCCTTCGTCGTGACGACCTGCGCCAGGATCTGGTCGACCTCTTCCTGGGTGAGCGGCGTCGGCTTCTTGCCGGTCCCGACGAAGCCGGTGACCTTCGGCGTGTTCTTGACGAGGTGCCACGCTTCGTCCGACATCTCCATCTCGACGAGGATGTAGCCGGGGAAGAACTTGCGCTGGACCTCGCGCTTCTTGCCGGACTTCATCTCGACGAGCGTCTCCGTCGGGATCTTGATCTCGCCGAACTTCTCACGCATGCCGAGGGCGTCGACACGCTGGGTGAGGTTCTCCCGCACCCGCTCCTCGAAGCCCGAGTAGGTGTGGACGATGAACCACTGCCGCTGACCGGCCGAATCAACCATCTTAAGTGCCTGCCCCGAAACGGGTGAACAGGAAGTCGATCGCCTTGAAGAACACCAGGTCGCAGCCCCACAGGAAGAGGGCAAAGACGATCGTGGCGAGGATGACGACGGCGGTGGTGCCGACGACCTCGTTCTTCGTCGGCCAGGTGACCTTCGTCATCTCCGACTTCGTGTCGCGGAGAAACTCGCGGGTCGAAAGCCACCACTGCTTCGGCTTCGAGACGATCGCGTTTGCGTTGGATGCTTCCATTTCGATGTCAACCCCAGAAAATCGGCTGCCAGCTCTCAGCTCACACTCCCCTCGGAACCGGCAGGGGGCCGGTCATCCGGGAAGCGCGACCTGACAACTGGAGCGTGAGATGGCAGGCCAAGAGGGGCTCGAACCCCCAACCTGCGGTTTTGGAGACCGCTGCTCTACCAATTGAGCTATTGGCCTGTATGAGCTGCAAGTGATTGAGAAGACGGAACGTCTTCCCGTTAATTCCCTGCTGAAAAGAACGCCAGGACCGGAGGGAGTTCCTCGGTTCCTGAGCTCCTGAGTTCCTCGGGGACTGCCCGGCAGCCCTCACGCTCCCCGAGAAACCGGGGAACCGAGGAACCGAGGAACCGAGGAACCTCTACTTCGTCTCTTTGTGCACCGTCCGCTTCCGATCGTGCCGGCAGAATTTCTTCAGCTCCAGCTTCTCGGTCATGGTCTTCTTGTTCTTGGTGGTGGTGTAGTTCTTCCGCTTACACTCGGTGCACTGAAGATTGATGATCTCGCGAACTGCCGCCATTGAACCTTCTCCGGACTGGAACGGTCAGCGGGACATGCAGAACCGGCCGCGCGATCCCCGCGCTGCCGTTGCATGCTGTCTCGACCGATCCGATTGATGAACGAGTGGAGCCCTCGCCGAGATTTGAACTCGGGACCCCGTCCTTACCAAGGACGTGCTCTACCCCTGAGCTACGAGGGCGTTTCAAATTCCGATTTCTTGGAGCGGGAGACGGGATTCGAACCCGCGACCAACAGCTTGGAAGGCTGTGACTCTACCAACTGAGTTACTCCCGCTGAAAAAAAAGTAAGAAGTCAGAAGTAAGAACTATGAAAAAAGGCCCGGCAGGAACGTCTTTCATACTTCTTACTTCTTACTTCTGACTTCCGAAAGCTGGTGGAGAGAGGAGGATTCGAACCTCCGTAGGTCGTGGACCGGCAGATTTACAGTCTGCTGCTTTTAACCGCTCAGCCATCTCTCCACTTTCGGAACTCTTCTGGAGCTGGCGACGGGACTCGAACCCGCGACCTGCTGATTACAAATCAGCTGCTCTACCAACTGAGCTATGCCAGCGCCAATTCCTTGATTTCAAAGACACAAAACCCTTCTTGACCGGTGCTTCTGGGGGCGCGCTCCGCGGCAGGCCGAAGGGACTGCGGGTTATAGCAGAGTGCCTAACGGGGCGCAAGCGGGAGCTTATTCCGGTGCCCGGGGGAGGGTGATCGGGGTTCCTCGGTTCCTCGGTTCCTCGGGGTTCCTCGGTTCCTCGGAGTTCCTCGGGGATGTCACCGTGGACCGTTCTACGCGTTTGCCCGGAGCGCCGTCTCTCGGCTCAGGGGGAGAGTTGCGTTCTCACGCTGATCTCCCCGAGGAACCGAGGAACCCCGAGGAACCATAGGAACCCGAGGAACCCGAGCATCTCCCCCGAGGGACTCAGGGACTCAGGCTCCGAGGCGACTCCCCGGACCTCTGCCGCCTCACTTCGTAGATCAGCACCGCCGCGGCGGTCGCCACGTTGAACGACTCCACGTGACCGTACATCGGGATGGTCACGACGCGGTCGCAGTGCTCGAGGACGTTCCGGCGCACCCCTTTGCCCTCGTTCCCCATGACGAGCGCGACCTTGCCACGGAAGTCGATCGCCGCGGGAACCTCGCCGTCCGACGCCGCGCCGTAGACCCAGAACTCCTTCTTCTGCAGCGTCTCGATGGTCCGGGCGAGGTTCGTCACCTGCGCGACCCGGACCCACTCGGAGGCCCCGGCCGACGCCTTGATCGCCGCCGGCGTCAGTCCGACGCTCTCGTGCTCCGGAATCACGATGAGGTCGACACCGAACCCGTCCGCGACCCGCAGGATCGCGCCGAGATTCTGCGGGTCGGTGATTCCGTCGAGGATCAGGACGACCTCGGTCCCCTCCTGCTCGAGCGCATCATCGAAGTCGACGTAGGCATGGGACGACACCTCGGCCACGACCCCGTTGTGGACGCCCCGATTCGTCATCTTGTCGATCTGCTGGACCGGAAGCATCCGGACGGCGACTCCCGCCTCTTTCGCCTCGGCGACGACTTTCTGCACCCTCCCGCTCTGCTCGCGCGCGATGGCGATGTAGCGGACCCGGCCGGGATGCGACCGGATGGCCTCGAGGACCGGATTGATTCCGTAGATGATCATTTGACTCCTCTCCCAGGTGACATCCTGAGTCGGCGAAAGCCCCGGAGGGCTGAAGCACGACGAAGGACCCCCAACCCACCGGCGCGACCCCCGCCATTCCCCGTACGCAGCCTCGGGGTCCTTCGCCGTCCTCAGCCCCTCCGGGGCATCGGCGGCTCAGG
>JBAQWH010000417.1:0-3356 GCA_049298815.1 Thermoanaerobaculia bacterium
GCCGTCCTCAGCCCCTCCGGGGCATCGGCGGCTCAGGATGACACCGCCTCACCCCTCACTCTTCACCCCTCACTCTTCACCCTTCACTCTTCACTCTTCACGGAAAGTATCCCCGGATCGTCTTCACCTTCCCCGCGCTCGTCTCGACTTTCACCTCGCGCCACTTGCCGTTCTTCGCGTCGGCAGGCGGGTAGAAGCCGAGGACGTATTGCGCGCGGAGCTCTTCCTCGATCTCGGCGTAGATCCGCGAGAGGTCTTCCGCTTTGTCGATGTAGTACGTCCCGCCGCCGGTCTCGGCTGCGATCTTGTTCAACTTGTATTTGACGTCGACCTCCGAGTTGCGGATGCCGATGCCGATTGCGTAGATCGGGACCGCGGCGCGCTGTGAGTACTCGAGCGCCTGCTCGTAGGTGAACTTGGACGACGTGTCCTTGCCGTCGGTGAGGACCACGAGCGCGCGCTGCCCTTTCACCCCGTGGAAGTTGTAGAGCGAGAAGACGATCGCGTCGTAGAGCGAGGTGTAGTCCTCGGCGCGCAGCTTCGCGAGCCCCGCGTGCACGTCCGCCACCTTCGGCGACCACTTCTGCACGACCTGCGCTTCCGAGTCGAAGGCCACGAGGAACGCCTTGTCGCCCTTCTTCATCACCTTCTCGAAGAACTGCGCGCCGGCCTTCTGCGCCTCCTCGAGCTTCGGCATCATCGAGCCCGACGCGTCGACCGCCATCCCGATCGACAGCGGGAGGTTGCGGACCTGTTCGAACTTCTCGACCTTCACCGGCTTTCCTTCGTCGAGCACCGTGAAGGACGAGATGGTCAAGTTGTTGACCGGTTTGCCGTTCGCGATGACCGTCGTCGGCAGCTCGATCAGGTGGATGTTCAGCTCCTCCATGAAGGCGGGAGAGTTGATCATCACGACGTCCTCGACCGGCTGCACCGACTCGTCCTTGAGCCGTGCGACCGCGCGGAGGTAGCCGATGCCGCCATTGGCCTCCGGGATGAGCACCGTCTGGACGAAGGGAGGATCGAACATCGTCGCGACGCGCGTCTCGTTCCAGTAGAGCTCGACGCTGCCGAGCTCCTTGCCCTCGGGGACCAGGACGTCGATCTCGACCCGGGCCCGCCCCCGCAGGTTCGGGGCGATGCGCGGCGAGACGATGCGGATGCGGAACGGATCGGTCCCGGTGTTCAGCAGGATGTCGTCGCCGGTGATCGGTTCGCCCTTCTCGCTGAGGCCGATCGCGCGGACGCGTCGCAGCTGCGGCACGTTCCCGAAGTCGAGCTCGAGCGAGTAGGGGGGAGAGCGGCGCACCGCGACCTTCCGGCCGTCGAGCCAGAACTCGACCGCCTTGATCGCATCGCCGGTGATGACGGTGTCGATCCTCTGCAGGCCGCTGACGACTTCGTCTGGCGGCGGCACGAGGCGCAGGCGCGGCTCGCGCGTCACGACCGCCTGCTGCAACTGCTCGATCGCCGTGGTCGCCGCCTTCTTCTCCGCCACCTGCTCGGGGCTGTCGAAGAGCTCCGGGACGCTCAGGTCCTTCTCGATGATCACCTCGGCTCCGGAGGTGACGTCGACCACCTTGATCCGCGCGCGGTAATCCTGCGGCCGGAGGAGGCGATCGATGATGATCGGGAGGTTCTCGTCCTGGATGTCGCCGGGGAAGTCGAAGCGGTAGCGGAACTTCTCCCACAGCTGGTTGTCGCGAAGCATCTCGCCTACGACGTCGATGCTGTAGAGCTTCACCCCTTCGAGCTCCTTGACCTTGATCTGCGCGCGCGGCAGGACGACGGTGATCTCGGTGTCGGTGCGGGTCCCGCTCTTGGCCGGGAAGCGGACGGTGAAGTCGGCCGTCAGCTTCGGGGCGTCGGGATTCGAGAGGACTACGGAGCGGAGGACCTTGCCGACGTCCTCCTGATTGGCCGGCGGCGGGTCATAGACCTTCGGGAGGTCCATCCGGTTCTGCTGCATCTGCTGGATGCCGCGGAGGATCTCGTCGCCGTTCTTGCACTCCATCATCAGGCGGTGCGGGTCGCCGAACACGCTGTTGATCGACTGTCCCTCGGTTCCGGACGTTACGGCAGACTGCTCTTCGGAGATGAGGTCGGCGAGCGCACTCGGGCCGGTCATCGGGATCCAGAGCAGGTAGTCGCGGCCGTGGCGCGGGATGTAGAAGAGCATCCGCACGCGGGTGCCGAAGCCGGGGAGGTAGCCGTAATACCAGACCTGGATCGGCTGCAGGAGCCGGCTGCACTCCCCCTGCATGACGGCCTCGGGCGGGCCGTGGAGGAGGTACATCTTGGCGCGGTCGGACGAGACCGGCGCGAGGGTCACCTTCACCTCTTCGAGGCGGGCGTAGTAGAGGTCGCGGAACGCGCGGTTGGACGTCCCCTGAGCGAGATCGCGGCGCCGCCAGAAGTCCTCGACGAAGACGTCGCGCTGCGGGTCGGTCTCGAGCGTGAGGAAGGTGTCGAGCTCGGTGGGGAGCATGATCGGCTCGACGTCGATCAGGAACTCCTGAAACTTCTCCGACAGTTTCGCGATCCTGTTCTTCCTCTCGCGGCGGGAGAGTTTCGGAATGCCCTGACCGGGAGCCTGTTGAGCCGATTTACCCTTGTCTTTCGCCGGAGGCTTTGCCGGCTGCTTCGCCGGCTGCGCGAGGAGCGCCGCCGACGCGAACGAGAGGACCAGTGCGAGTGCCACGGCAGTACGCTTCATCGTCGTCCTTCTGTGCGGGAGTGATCGGCTGAACTGATGAGAATCTATCTCGACAACAACGCCACTACAGCGGTTCATCCGGACGTCCTCGACGGCTACGCGAAGGTGCTGCGCGAGGTCTTCGGGAACGCGTCGTCCATTCATGGTGAAGGCCAGTCGGCCCGCCGGCTCATCGAGGATGCACGTGAGGCCGTCGCGCGGCTCATCGGCGCGGCGGGGCGTGACCTCGTGTTTACCAGCGGTGGCACCGAGTCTAACAACGCCGCGATCTTCGGGGCCGCAGGCACCGCTCCCCGTTCCCACATTGTCACAACCGCCATCGAGCATCCGTCGGTGGCCGAGTGCGTGCGCCTGCTCGCGAGCCGCGGCGCGGACGTGACCGCCGTTCCGTCCGGGCGCGACGGCGCGGTCGCCGCCGCGGACGTGATCGCAGCGATGAGGGAGGACACTCGCCTCGTCACCGTCATGCTCGCGAACAACGAGACCGGCGTCATCCAGCCGGTGGCGGAGATCGGGCGCGCCTGCCGCGAGCGCGGCGTGCATTTCCACTGCGACGCGGTGCAGGCGGCCGGGAAGATCCCGCTGGTGGTCGACGACCTCGCGTGCGACACCCTCGCGATCTCGGGGCACAAGCTCCACG
>JBAQWH010000418.1:0-2431 GCA_049298815.1 Thermoanaerobaculia bacterium
CGGCCGAGCTGCCGGGCCGCCGCCACATCTACAACCAGTTCGTGATCCGCTTCACCGGCGGACGCGCGGTCCGCGACGGCGTGATGGATCACCTCAAGAGCAGGCAGATCGGCTGCGAGGTCTACTACCCCATCACACTTCCCCAGCAGGAGTGCTTCCGCGCGATGTGCGAAGGCGAGTCGTTCCCGAACTCCGACACCGCCGCCGACCAGTCGCTCGCGATCCCGATCTACCCCGAGCTCGTGGAAGCGCAGCTCGTCGAGGTCGTCCGCGAAATCGCTGAAGGACTGAAGAAGAAGTAAGAAGTCAGAAGGATGAAGCATGAAAGGGAGCCCGCCAAGCTCCCTTTTCCTTTTCTTCTACTTCAGCCCGTACTCATCCACGACGTAGCGCGAAAAGGCGAACGCGGTCGTGAAGCCGGGCGATACGGCGTTCAGGATGTGAAGCGAACGCTCGCCGCGCTCGACCAGGAAATCCATCACGAGCTCACGCCTCTTCCGGTCGAAGAGCTGCGCCCGGATGCCAACCTTCTCGCTCGTCTCCAGATCGCTGCCACGCAGGTCGGGCACGAGCGCGCGTGCTGCGCGGACGAAGAACGGCTTGAGGAACCGTGTGGCTTCCTCGTGGACGAAGACGCGGAAGCCCTGCTTGTTGCTCGCGTACTGCCCGGCGAGCATCGCCCCGATCCGCATGAGGTCCATCCCGTTGATGCCGTCGACACCGTGGTAATTCTCCCGGCCAAGCGCCGGGACCGCGGTCGGCCCGATGTAGGTCGTTCCATCCACCGCCCGCGTGAAGTGCACGCCGAGGAACGGGACGCGGAGGTCGGGGACGGGATAGATGAGACGGCGTACGCGGAGCGGCGATGACGGCGACAGGCGGAAGTAGATGCCCTTGAACGGCAGGATGACGTACCCGTCCGCTGCGCCGCAGAGCTTCGCGATTGCGTCGGCGTGCAGGCCGGCGCAGTTGATCAGCGTTCCGAACTCGATGGCGCCGGCGCTGGTCTGGAGACGGCTGCCCGCGACCGACGACGCACGCGTGTCGAAGAGGATCTGCACGCCGGCTGCGCTCAGTTCTTCGTGCAGCTTCGAGAGGACCGCCTTCGGGTCGATCACCGAGGTGTTGGGGGAGAACAGCGCCCGGCCGGTGAGCGTGCGCGCGGCCGGCTCGAGCTCGCGGAGTTCGTCGGCGCTCACCACGGTCGCCTCGGCGCCGTTCGCGCGTGCGCGGTCCGCGAGCATGTCGAGCTGCGAATCGTCGGTGTCGCGGACCGGAAGGATCACCTTGCCGATGCGGTCGATCGGGAGGCCGCGCTCGATGCAGTACTCCGCCATCTCCCGCGCGCCCGCGGCGCAGAGACGGCCCTTGAGCGAGCCGACTGGATAGTAGATGCCAGAGTGCAGGACGCCGCTGTTGCGGCCGCTGGCGTGCTTGCCGAGGGCGTGCTCTTTCTCGAGGACGGCGATGCTCTTCTTCGGATGCCGCCGGATCAGCTCTCGCGCGACGGCGAGCCCCACGATCCCGCCGCCAACGATGACAAAGTCGTAGCTGCGCATGGTGGCACTCTAGCAAGGCGGACGGCGGACTGACATGGGTCGCCGTCACCGCCGGCCGGAGCCATGTCTCCGATCCGCCCCTTACTTCGCGAGGGATGCGCGCCGGGCGACGGCGAGCCGCCAGACCACCAGCCCGATCAGCGTTCCGATCACGAATCCGCCGACGTGCGCCCACCAGGCGACCCCGGCGACCTGGGCCGCCGATGCGGCACGCAGCGCGAGGAAGCCGTTGAAGAACTGCATCGCGAACCAGACGGGGAGGAACACGGCGGCCGGAATCTCCGCCATCGCCCAGTAGACGACCAGTGGGAAGAGAGTGACGATGTGCGCGCGGGGGCGGAGAACGTAGAACGCGCCGAGGACTCCGGCGATGCTCCCCGAGGCGCCGATCGACGGGATCGTGGAGTCGGTGAAGACCACCGTGTGTGCGAGGCTGCCGACTGCGCCGCACGCGACGTAGAAAAGAAAGAACCGGGCGTGGCCGAGCGCCTCTTCGACCGCATCCCCGAACACCCAGAGGTAGATGAGGTTGCCGGCGAGGTGGACGACCCCGCCGTGGAGGAAGAGCGACGTGACCAGCGTGACCGCGACCTCCCACGGTTCGTAGCCGAACCGGGCGGGGTCGAGCAGGCGGGCAGGGATGAAGCCGAAAGTCTGGATGATCCGCTCGGTCGCCGGTCCCATCAGCAGCTGCGCCGTGAACACGACCATGTTCGCGAGCACCAGGCTACGGGTGACCAGCGGCGGGCCATGACGCTCCATCGTGTGGCGGAGGGGGATCATCCGGACGGCAGAGGTCGCAAGAAGCGGGCCGCGGGAGTTGGCCCTGAGTCCCTGAGTTCCTCGGTCCCTGAGTTCCTCGGGTTCCTCGG
>JBAQWH010000419.1:0-5159 GCA_049298815.1 Thermoanaerobaculia bacterium
CGCGTGGTGCGCGCTGCTCGCGGTCGCGGTCGCCGTCTCGGCGGGCCCCGAGCTCCTCGTGCGGATGCCGCTCACTCTCTTCCGCTACCCCGCTCGGATGATCGGACTCGGAACCCTCGCGATCGCGGCGCTTGCGGCGGTGGGTTGGGATGCGATCAGGCCCGGGAAGCGGTGGGCCGATCTGCTGCTCGTCCTCGCGGTCACAGGCGACCTCCTCATTCACGCGCAGCCGTTGCTTCGGACGGCGCCGCTCGTGACGACGATCCCGTACGCGCGGTCGGTCGGTGGCGATTCGCTCTTCCTCCGTCTCGGGCCGTTCGACGGCAACAGACACAGCTGGATCTCCGGCTACCTGAATCTCTACGAGAGGCGGTTCGACGCCTACACGGCCGCGCCGGTGGTGGCGCAGGACTATCAGCGTTTCTACGCGGGGCTGCTCACCGGCAGGTCGTGGTTTCTGCTCGACTCGGCATCGATCGGCCATGTGCTGACGGCAAGGAAGCTCGGGAGGCCGTTCAAGTTGACTGCGGAAACGGCGACGGTGCGCTGTTACGCATATCGTCCCGCAGCGACGATCGCAACGGTGTGGCGCTACGCCACGGTCTCACCCTCGCGGGGGATGGCGCTCGACTCGCTGCTCGGCAACGTCTCGGCCTGGCCGGTGAGCGGGCTGCCTGCCCCCATCCTCAGCTTCGACAACCGGCCGTACGCCGCGGCGTCGACGCTCACGACTTCACGCGCGACGGTGACGATGGAGACGAGCGTTCCTGCCCTCGTGGTGCTCGCGCAGCGCGACGCGCGCGGATGGAGAGTCGAGGTCGACGGGAAGCCTGCGGAGAAACTCCAGGCGGGCGGGCTGTTCCGTGCGGTGAGCGTCGGTGCGGGGCGTCACGAGATCGTGTGGACGTACGTTCCTGTGCCGTTTTTTTTTGGTGCCGTGTTGACGCTGGTCACACTCGTCACAGGACTTCTTCGCATATTTGTCAAGCAACGAACGACGACGAATTTTTGAGCGTTGCGCGCGCGGACGAGAGTAGTAGAATCCGCCTTCTTCCGATCCACTCCACCTGACGAGGACATCTGCTAAATGAGCATCGACGACCGCCTGAATGCCATCATCCGCGAATTGATCGGCAACGGAATCACGCTGGCACAGGCCGTCGAAGCTTTCGAGGGAAAGTACATCGTCGCAGCCATGACGGCGAGCAAGGGCAACGTGACGCAGGCATCGAAGAAACTCGGTGTTCACCGCAACACGCTGCACAACAAGCTCCGGACCCAGACGATGCTGAACGGGTTCGCCGAGTCCGTTCGACCGATGCGTCGCCGCGTCTCCCACAAACGGGTCGTCGCCCCCAACGGCAACGGCGCGACGCGCTCCCCACGCTCGTCGCGATAGGGCGGAGGCTCCGTGCCCCGATCGCTGTCGCTGCCGCATCCCTCCGACCTCCACCAGTCGATCATCGAGCTCCTGCGATCGCGCGGGAACCGGCTGCTCGGCGTCAATGAGATCTTCGAGCGCCTCGTGAATGCCGAGGCGACGCGCGAGCAAGTCGAGCAGGCGGTCGAGGAGCTCGAGCGCGACGGGGTGATCGTCGCGGCCCGCGGCAAGCGCTATTCGCTCCTCGAGTTCACGCCGTTCCACGCAGGGACGGTGCGGGTGCAGTCCGACGGATCCGGCACCCTGCGCGGCGCCGAAGACGAGCCGGACATCTTCATCGACCGCAGGTCGATGAAGGGGGCGATGAACGGCGACCTGATCGTCGTGCGGGTGGACAAGAAGAAGCCCGCTTATCGCAAGGTCCGCAACAAGGAACTCGTCGTCGGTGAGGTGATCCAGATCCTCCGCCGTGAGAACCGCACCGTCGTCGGCCGCTTCCACCTCCAGCCGGAACCGTTCGTCGTCCCGTTCGACTTTCGCGTCGACACCGACATCGTGATCGGCGCCGCCGCGACGATGGACGCGCGGGAAGGGGAGATGGTCAACGTGGAGATCGACCGCTTCCCCGATCGAACCACCCCTTTCGCCCGCGGGCGGGTGATCGAGGTCCTCGGTTTCATCGGCGACCCGGGCGTCGACATCGAGGTCGTCCTCCGCAAGCATCACATCCCGCACGAGTTCCCGAAGGAAGTCCTCGACGCTGCGGAAGCGGTTCCGGTGGACGTCCCGGAAGAGGAGATCGCGCGGCGCACCGATCTGCGCGGCCGCGTGATCATCACGATCGACGGCGAAACCGCCAAGGACTTCGACGACGCGGTCGAAGTCCAGAAGCTCCCGAACGGCAACTACCTTCTCGGCGTCCACATCGCCGACGTCTCGCACTACGTCACCGAGGGGAGCACGCTCGACCGCGAGGCCTACGAGCGCGGCACTTCCGTCTACTTCCCGGGACGCGCGATCCCGATGCTCCCCGAGCGCCTCTCGAACGGGATCTGCTCGCTGAACCCGCGCGTCGACCGCCTGACGTTCTCCGCCGAGATCGAGATCGACCGGCGCGGCCGCTTCGTCAGCCGGCGCGCCTACAAGTCGGTGATCCGGACTGCGGAGCGGATGACCTACACGAACGTCAACGCGATCCTCAACGAGCGGACGCCGGAGCTGGCCGAGCGCTACGCGGCGATCATCCCCGAGATCGAGCGGATGCACGAGCTCTACGAGGTGCTGCGGAAGCGGCGGGAGCAGCGCGGCTCGATCGACTTCGACCTCCCCGAGGCGTTCGTGGTCCTAGGCGAGGGGGGCGACATCACCGCGATCCGGGCGAGCGAGCGGAACGTCGCCCACAGGCTCATCGAAGAGTTCATGCTCGCGGCGAACGAAGTCATCGCCCAGGAGCTCGTCTTCGCCGTGCAGCCCGGCCTCTTCCGCGTCCACGAGCAGCCCGACCCGCAGAAGCTCGAGGACCTCAAGAGCATCCTCAAGGAATTCAAGCTCGCGCTTCGCGGCGACACCGAAGACATCCGTCCCGGCGAGCTTCAGCGCGTCCTCAGCGAGGTCCAGGGGACGCCGGAGGAACGATTCCTCACCAACATCGTCCTCCGCTCGATGAAGCGCGCGTTCTACTCGCAGGAAAGCCTCGGCCACTTCGCGCTCGCCATCGAGCACTACTGCCACTTCACGTCGCCAATCCGGCGCTACCCCGACCTGATCGTGCATCGCAGGCTCTTCGAGCTGATCAGCACCGGAGCCCTGTACGGCAAGCGGCTCGAGGAGATCGAGCGCGCCCATCCGGTCTATGCCGTCCATTCGAGCAATCGCGAGAGGCGCGCCGAGGATGCCGAGCGCGAAGTGCTCGAGTGGAAGAAGGTCATCTTCATGCGCGACAAGATCGGCGAGGAGTACACCGGGATCGTGACCGGGCTCGCGCAGTTCGGGCTCTTCGTCGAGCTCGACGAGATCTTCGTGCAGGGGATGGTGCCGGTCGCGACGATCGGCGGCGACTTCTGGCGCTTCAGCGAGCGGGAGCACCGGATGCGGGGAGAATCGACGAGCCGGGAGCTCCGCCTCGGCGACCACGTCCGGATCCGCGTCGAGTCGATCGACGAGGACAAGCGCCAGATCGAATTTGCGCTGCTCGAGCTCGCTGGATCGCCTGTTGCACGGCGTCAGCGCAGTTGACGCCGCAGGGGCTGTACAGTTATTAGTCGCTGGGGCGCCGACCGACACGGCGGATGACGCCCTGCCCGCGAGGGCTCCGGCCCTCGACTATGACGACGGACGGCCTGAATGACGAACGAACTTGCGACGCGCCTTCGCGAACTCGTCGACGAACGCATCGCCCTCGAAACACGCCTGCAGCAGGAGCCCGGTGAGCTGACGGCCGCCGCGGCTGTCGACTACGACCACCACTATCAGAGCACCCAGCGGAGACTCGCCGCGCTCTTCAAGGACGCCGGAGAGGATCAGGCGCGCGCCACGATCATGCTCGAGATGATGCGCATCCTCGAGAACCGGCTCGTCTACCTGCAGAACTTCTCGGTCGACCCGACCACCGAGAACCGCATCCTCGCCCAGCTCGTCACGGAGTTCATCGACGAGCTGCCGCGCGACAGCACCCCGGTGCTCACCTCGCTCGAGTCGCTCTACTTCCGCGCCGTCGCGGCGCTGTACGCCGGTGACTTCGGGAAGGCGCGCGAGGGGTTCGGTGCCGCCTGCGCCTCCGAGGAGTCGGACGAGGCCAACGACATCAAGTACAAGTCGTACGTCATCCTCGGCCACATCTCACACGAGGAACGCGACTACGCAAAGGCGAAGGAACTGCACGACCAGTCGCTCCGCTACTCGCCGAACGACAACGTCACGGCGCAGGCTCTCGCCCTCAAGGCGCTCAACTCCTACGCCCTCAACGACCACGACGAGGCGCTCCACCTCTTTCAGAAAGCGCTCGAGCTCTTCGACCCGTCGCTTCCGTTCTTCAACTCCTACTTCTTCCGCAACTCGCTGCTGTTCTGCGCCGGGATCTACTTCGACCGGAAGGAGTACGCCAGGGCCGAGGAGCTCTACCGGAATGTCGTCGGCAACGTCGACCACTCCTCGTTCGACTACTTCGATGCCCTCTCCCACCTCGGGCGCATCCTCTACTCGCGCGAGGACTACGGCGACGCGCTGTCGACCTTCGAGAAGGCGGTGCAGACGCAGCGCTTCAACGACACCGAGTACGTGGTCGACACCTGGTTCTGGATCGCACGCTGCCACCTCAAGCGCAACGAGACCGGGGAAGCGAAGAAGTACCTCGAGAAGGTGACCGCTTCCGAGGTCCGTTACGACAAGAAGCCGCAGGCCGTCGAGCTTCTGCAGCGAATCGCCTGATCGGGTAACGTGTCACGCACGGTTTGGCGCGGTTCCCGCCGCTGCCGGTCGAATTCGCAAATACAGTATATGCGCACTATTTAATATGAGCCGTTATCGTATTGCATTTGTCCTGGTCACCGCCGTTTGCCTCGCCGCCTGCCGAGGGGACGACAAAGGGCTCGCTTCCACGAGTCAGCGCGTCTTCGGGACCATCCCGGCCGCGACGACGCCGGACCGGCCCGAACTCGTCGCGCTCGGGCGTCACCTCTACGCCTCGAACGAGCTCTCGCTGAACCGGACGCAGTCGTGTGCCTCGTGCCATCCGGTCGAGGGACGCTCGCCGGGCGCGGATAGCCTCGCCGTCTCGAAG
>JBAQWH010000420.1:0-2169 GCA_049298815.1 Thermoanaerobaculia bacterium
ACCGCGGTCCGCGGCACCAGCCCCTCGGAAGCCTCGAACGTGACGATGACCGATCCGCTCCCGGTCGGCTTCACGTACACGTCGTCGACCGCCTCTCAGGGTAGCTGCGGCTTCGCGAGCGGCCTCCTGACCTGCAACCTCGGCCTGATGCTGCCGAACACCAGCGCCCTCATCACCGTCTCGGGCAACGTCACGACCGACAGCGTCCAGCTCAACAACACGTCGACGGTGACCCGCTCCGAGACCGACAGCTATCTTGCGAACAACTCGTCCAGTTCCCAGGTCCTCGTCCTCGCGCCGACGCTGGCGCAGATGCGGACGATGGAGGCGATCCAGACGCCGAGCGGTGTGACGGTCGCCTGGCAGACGTCGCTCGAAGTCGACAACCTCGGCTTCAACGTCCACCGCGCGGTCAGCGGCGGACCGCTCGTGAAGCTCAACGAGCACCTGATCCGCGGCTCGGCGATGTTCAGCCGCAGCCGGAATCGGGGCTCGTCCGGCTTCAGCTACCGGTTCAAAGACGTGCCTCCCGCCGGCGCCCTCCAGTACTACATCGAAGACATCGACCTCCGTGGCATCCGCACGATGAACGGTCCGATCGTTCCCCGCATCGGCAATGCAGACGACATCGTGCTCGAGACCACCGAGCCCGATCCGGCGATCGGGTCGGCCGGCGGCGTCATCGAATCGCCGCGCGGGCTCGGCCTCACGACCATCGGCCGCACCGGACCGCTCGCGGCGCGTCAGAACCAGCAGTTGCAGATTGCCGCGCAGAACGCAGGCAAGATCGTCGTCCCGCGCGCCGGATGGATGCGCGTGACGAAGAGCGACCTCGTCGCCGGCGGCTACGATCCGGGAACCAGCAGCAGAGCTCTCGCGGTCTTTGCGGACGGCATCGAAGTGCCGGTCGAAGTGAACGACGGCGGCGACGGCCGGTTCGATGCGAACGACACGATCGAATTCTTCGCGACCGGCAACGACACGCCGACGTCCGGGACTCGCATCTACTACGTCGTCAACGACAAGGGCACCGGTGTCCGCGTCAAGTCCAACAACGGCAACGGCAAGGGCTCGGCCGGCGCGAAGAACTTCACCTACACCTACAGCCGCGACGAGCGGTTCATCTACTTCGCCGCGCTCGTGACGAACGGGGACGGCGAGAACTTCGTCGGCACCGTCGTGACCAGCGATCCGGCCGTGGCCACCTTCCCGATCGAGAACCTCGACACCAGCGGCCAGACCGCCGAGATCGAGATCGCACTCCAGGGTGGTGTCGAGAACTTCGACCACTCGGTGTCGGTGAAGCTCAACGGCAACGAGATCGGCCCGGTCCAGTTCCGCGGCGTCGACCTCCACGTCCACCGCAAGACGGTCCCGCTGTCGTGGCTCGTCAACGGCGAGAACCGGCTGGACATGGTCGGCCTGAACGGATGGGAGTCGCTCACCGCGATGAACTCGCTCAGGGTCACCTATCCGCATCTCTACCGTGCGGACGACAACGCGTTGATGCTCTCCGCGGCCCCCGGGACGGAAGTCCGGATTTCCGGATTTACGGAAGCGAACGTCAAGGCCGTCGACCTCACCGACGAGTACGCGCCGCTGCGCCTGGCGGTAAAGAACGGCAGCGCGTCGGACGGCTCCACCGAGGCGGTCGTCGTCGCTCCTCAGGGCTCGAAGACCCGCACGATCCTCGTCTACGGCGACTCCCGGGTCGTCGTGCCGGCGCAGGTGGTGGCGAACCAGCCGTCGAGCTGGACGAACACGAAGAACGCGGCCGACCTGGTGATCATCAGCCACCGCGACTTCCTCACGGCCGCGAACGCGCTGAAGAAGGCGCGTGAGGCCGAAGGAATCGCGACGGCCGTCGTCGACGTCCAGAACCTGTACGACGAGTTCACGTTCGGTGAGCGCGGACCGCAGGCGATCCGCGCGTTCCTCGAGAAGTCGCAGTCGTGGACGCGCGCTCCGAAGTACGCAATTCTCCTCGGCGACGCGAGCTTCGACCCGCGCAACTACATGTGGATGGGGACCTACGACTTCGTCCCGACCAAGCTCGTGCCGACCGGCTATCTCAAGACGTCGTCCGACGACTGGATGGCCGACTTCACGAACACCGGCGTGCCGGCGATCGCCATCGGGCGCATCCCGGTGCGGACGGCGGAAGAGGCC
>JBAQWH010000421.1:0-6603 GCA_049298815.1 Thermoanaerobaculia bacterium
CTCGTCCGCTACGCCCGCCGTCCGGTGAGGGGGGCGCCCAGCGAGCAGGGCGCCGGCCCGCGCCGGTTCCCCCTCCCTTCGGCAGGCGGTTCCTTGGTCCAAGTCTCGTCCAGGACTCTCGTCTCCAGTTGCCGATGCCCTGCCCCGCAAGAAAAAAAAGGGTGGGCCGAAGCCCACCCTTCAAAGCACGTTGGACGTGGCTTTTAGAACGTCAGACGGAGTCCGAGACGGACTTCGCGCGGCGCCTGGAAAGCGCTGTCCTGGTTGTAGAGCGGGTTGTCGAAGTAAATGTGCTTCCCATCCACCACCGGATCGGCATTGAAGCCGCCGAAGAAGAGCGCGTCGGTGCTCTCCTTGACGTTGGTGCTCGACTTCATCGCAAGCTGGTAGCGGTTCGTCGCGGTGTCCTGATCGAAGATGTTCATGATGTTCGCGATGAGCTCGAGGCCATAGCGGCTGGCAAACGCGAAGCGATGCGAGACCTGCAGGTCGGTCTGCGAGATCGTCGGGGTACGCCCGAGGTCGCCGCGGCCGAACGGGAAGAACTCAGCGCCGTGGTAGAACATCTGCGTCGAGACCGGCGTGCCGCTGCCGATGTACTCGAGGAGACCGAACGTGGTCCCGATCGGGAGCATGTACGTCACCTGAGCCTTGAACTGATGCGGACGATCGGTCGGGAGGCGGCCCATGACGGCGTCCTTCGAGCCGGTGGCGTCAAAGAGGGTCTGGACGTAGTCGCCCCAGCGGCCGACGTTCGGGTCGACGCGGACGGTGCCGAACTGCGCTTCGTCCGAGTTCGCGAGACCGGGGTAGTTGCCTTCCAGGCGGCTGTAGAGGTACGAGGCGTGGAGGCCCCAGCGGTCGACGAAGCGCTTCGTGAACTCGAACTCGAGTCCGTCGTAGTCGCGAACGGCCTTCGGGAACGCCGGGACGATCGGCGTCGCAACTGCGGAGAGTCCGAAGCCGGGGTTGCCGATCGTGTAGCTCTCTTCCGGACCATCAGGCCCGATCACGTAAGTGCCGAGGTCCTCGATGCCGCGGAGGAGCTCCTTGTGCACGAAGCGGAACCCGACTGCCATGTTGCTGCCGAGCTCGTGCTGCACGCCGAGTGAATACTCCTGCGACGTCATCGGCTTGAGGTCCGGGTCGATCGCGTCGGTCGACGGCGAGCGGAGGTTGATCGTACCGATGTACGTACCGGAGCTGCAGGTCGGCTTGGCGCCCGGGGCGTTCGAAACGCCGGTGCACTTGAGGCTCTGCCAGTCGAGCGTCTCGAGGGTGAACGCGTGCCACTTCCACTTCGCGCCGCCGAACGAGCCGCGGGCGAGGTCGAGCTTCGTGGTGTCGTAGAACTTGCCGTAGCTGCCGAAGGCCTTGGTCTTGCCGTTGCCAAAGACGTCGTAAGCGAAGCCGAAGCGCGGGGCAAGCTTGTCCTTGTAGTCGAACTCGATGGCGTACGGATCGCCGACGCCGTCGTAGTCAGGGAGCTTTTCCTGTTCCGCGCGGACGCCGATGTTCAGCGTGAGGCGGTTGTTCATCGTGTTCCAGGAGTCCTGGACGAAGATCGCCTGGTTCTCTGCTTCGACCAGACCACCGACTTCGTAGATCATCACACCGACAGCGCCGTACTTGCCCTTCTCTCCGAAGAACCGGTCAGTGGTGTTCCACTGGAAGCGGTACTGCGGCGCCTGGTATCCGGAGAACGCGTCATTCGAGACGGTCTCGCGCTGGACACCGGCCTTGATCGCGTGCGATCCGGCGAAGTTCGGGAAGAACGAAGCCTCGACGGCGTAGTTCTTGCGCTCGAAGTCGTCACGGACGGTCGCGAAGTTCGTCGGGATGTTCGAGAAGCCGGCCGGCTTCACCAAGGCGGCGGGAGTCTCGGGAAAGACGCCGTTCGATCCGGTGTAGAACCAGCGCCACTCGTCGGTGCTGATGCCCACCTGGCTCGTCGCGGTCGTCATCTGGCCGGCGCGGGCGCTGAGGTACACCGTCGGGTTCGGGATGAAGTCGAGATAACCGGAGAACGCATCGTTGTCGCCGGTGGTGTCGACGTTGTAGGTGTTGATGTCCGACGAGCCGCGGGCGTTGCGGTTCGGGAGCGTGTTGTCGGTCTCGCTGCCGGTGATGTTCGCGGTGACCTTGAACAGCGCGCGCGAGCCGAGGTTGCCGTTGATGTTGGCGAGGATGTTGTCCTGCGAGACTTCCGACTCGAACGTGTTGGTCACGGTCGGGAAGGCAACCGTGCGCTCGATGGTGTCGACGGTCGGATGAAATGCACCGAAGAACCAGATGCGGTCGCGGAGGATCGGGCCGCCGAGCGTCACGCCCGGCTCGACGATCGACTGGTCGTCTTCTTTGTAGGTGATGTACTCGGCCGCGAGGCCGCTCGCGCTCTGCTCGAGCGACGGGCGCTCGGCGCCGTTCCAACCGCGGTCGCGGACCCAGCCGGTCAGCGAGCCGCCGAACGAGTTGGTGCCGGTCTTGGTGATGACGTTGATGACGCCGCCGGTGGCCCCGCCGAATTCAGCGGCGTAGCCGGCCGACTTGATCTGGACCTCGTCGACGACGTCCGTGATCACGCGCTTGCCCGAGCCACCTTCGAGGGGGTTCGTGGTGTCGACGCCGTCGACGACGAACCGGTTCTCGAGCGCGGTCGCGCCGTCGATCGAGATGCCGCCCGACTTGATGTTCTCGTTCGCGCTTGCAGCCTGCGTGACGACCGACGTGAAGTCGCGGCCCTTCGGCAGCGCTTCGATCGTCGCCGATGAGATGTTCGTCGCGACCGCACTCTGCGTCACGTCGACGACCGGAGCTTCAGCCGTGACCGTCAGCGTCTCGGCGACTGCACCGACGCGCATCGTCAGGTCCGCACGCGGCGAGCCGCCGAGGGTGACCTGAAGATTCTTTACCGTCGCCGGTTCCATCCCGGCCAGCGTGGCCGTCACGCTGTAGGTGCCCGGAGGAGTTGCGGGGAAGCGGTAGTTACCGGAACCGTCGGTGGTCGTATTGAAACGCTGACCCCTCTGGTTGACGGCCTCGACCGTCACACCGGGCATCGCTGCACCCGAGGCATCGACGACCGTGCCGGTGATGTGTCCTGTCGTCTCCTGCGCGAAAAGCGGCGTGGCCGCTACGAGCACGAGCAACAGAACAAAATGGAGGAACCGATTGTGCTTCATGTAAAACCCTCCTGTTTGTTCGTTCCTGGAAACCGATTTGGTGAAACGTGGCGCGCATTGTAACGAAGCAGTAACCGTTTGGGAAACCGTTCGTACGCTGCGTGAGTAAACGACGTGTAACCGACGGGAAATGGGAGGGTCGCCTTTCCTTCCCAATGCGCCGGCCAACAGAGTACTCGACACGCCTCCTTTCTAACGTTTCTTGTTCTGGCGCCGCCTGACGGGCGGACTCACCTGTGTCTGGCCGGTGTCATCCGCAAGGTGGCTGCCGACAGCTCGCGCACCACAAGTCCTTTTTATGCAATGACTTCGCGGTTCAGCCCATGGCCCCGAGTTCAAGAAACAAAATTGTGACTACAGAATTGTGAACATCAGCGGGGGCTGGCACGAGTTTTTTGCCGAAAAGGAGGGTGGGGAAAATCGAGGGCCCCCGGGGCGCGAAGAGCTCGCGGCCAGCCGGAGGCCCCTGGCTCCCTCGAGGGGGGGGCGATCTAAAGTGGAATGTTGCCGTGCTTCCGGGGCGGGTTCTTGTCCCGCTTGTTCCGGAGCATCGCGAAGGCGGTAATCAGCTTCCGACGGGTGAAGCGCGGCTCGATGATCTCGTCGACATAGCCGCGCTCGGCAGCAATGTAGGGATTCGCGAACTTCTCCTTGTACTCTGCGATCTTCTCCTGGCGCTGCTCGGGCGACTTCTCGACGTCGCGCTTGTAGAGGATGTTGACCGCCCCTTCCGCCCCCATCACCGCGATCTCCGCGGTCGGATACGCGTAGTTCATGTCGGCGCGGATGTGCTTGGAGTTCATGACGCAGTAGGCGCCGCCGTACGCCTTCCGCGTGATCACGGTGACTTTCGGCACCGTCGCCTCGGCGAGCGAGTAGAGCAGCTTCGCGCCATGAACGATGATTCCGCCGTACTCCTGGTCGGTGCCGGGGAGGAAGCCGGGGACGTCCTCGAAGACGACGAGCGGAATGTTGAACGCGTCGCAGAAGCGGACGAACCGCGCGCCTTTCCTCGATGCGTCGATGTCGAGCACACCCGCGAGGTACGCCGGCTGATTCGCGACGACGCCCACCGATTGGCCGTCGAGCCGGATGAAGCCGACAACGAGGTTCCGCGCGAACGCCTGGTGAACCTCGAGGAAGTCGCCGTCGTCCGCGACGATCCGGATGAGATCGCGCATCTCGTACGGCTGGTTCGAATTCTCAGGGATGAAGGTGTCGAGCTGGACGTCGACGCGGTTCACGTCGTCCGTCGTCTTGCGTCGCGGAGTCTCTTCCAGATTGTTCGACGGCAGGAACGAGAGGAGCTCGCGGATCAGCGCAAGGCAGTCCTCGTCCGAGTCGGCCGCGAAGTGCGCAACGCCCGACACCTGGTTGTGCGTGTCCGCACCGCCGAGCTTCTCCTTGGTGACCTCCTCGTGCGTCACCGTCCTGATGACGTCCGGGCCGGTCACGAACATGTAGCTCGTCTTCTTGACCATCAGGATGAAGTCGGTGATGGCAGGGGAGTAGACCGCGCCGCCGGCGCAGGGCCCCATGATCGCGGAGATCTGTGGGATGACGCCGGAGGCCAGCGTGTTGCGCAGGAAGATGTCGGCGTAGCCGCCGAGCGACACGACGCCTTCCTGGATGCGCGCGCCGCCCGAGTCGTTGAGCCCGACGATCGGCGCGCCGTTTCTCATCGCGAGGTCCATGATCTTGACGACCTTCGCGGCGTGCGTCTCGCTGAGCGATCCGCCGAACACGGTGAAGTCCTGCGCGAATGCGTAGGCGAGCCGGCCCTGCACCGTGCCGTAACCGGTGACCACGCCGTCGCCGGGAACGCGCTGCTTGTCCATCCCGAAGTCGTTCGAGCGGTGGACGACCAGTTGATCGAGCTCCTGGAACGAGCCGGGATCGAACAGCAGCGAGATGCGCTCACGCGCGGTCAGCTTCCCGTCGGCATGCTGCCGGTCGATGCGTGCCTGCCCGCCGCCGAGCTCACTCTCGCTCTTCCGGCGCTCCAGCTCTTCGAGTTTCTCTTCGAGTGACATCGGATCAGCTCTCCGCTCGTGATTCCGCGAGGACACGTCGGTTCGGGACCCTGTCGGGACGCCGACGCCAGAACGAGCTCACAGGGTGAAATTGCGATCTGCAGCGATGGCGCGAACCTGTTCGAGCAACTCGTCGTCCGCCGGCTCCCGCCCGTTGGCGCGGACGAAATTCTGCCGGGCCTCGAGCTCGATGGCCGCACCCGCGGCGAAACTCTCGGCCAGCAGGCGAGCCACCGCCTGAATCCCGACCGCGGCATCGCCCAGCTCGACGAGATTCCGATCCTCGAGACGATTCACGATCGCCCGGGCGAGTAACTCGGTACGCCTGTCTCCTGAGACCACGATGCGGCGAATTAAAGCATCATCTCAGCGCCGAAGGAACCGGCACCGAACGGATACCACCTCGTTCCCACCGCCGCGGCCCTGATCTTCGTGAGTCTCAATGCAGCCGGGTAGACGGCGGTGCCGTCGTCCACGAGGGCCCGGACCGTCAGCCCTCGAGGCGGCTCGAGCAGCGCAACTGCAAGCGGCAGCGACGGGTCGATCTCGGACGCGGCGACCGCTGCACGGACGTTGAGCGGCAGCTGGACCGGCCTCGTGCGATAGCTGGGACGGAACCAGTTGGACCAGGGCCGCTCCGCGGTGTCCCGCTCTTCGATCGCCATCCCGAATCCGTCGACTCCACCGGCCGACTGCAGGAGCTGGACGTCTTCGCGCAACTCCGCAGCCAGGTTCGGCAGGAGCGCGGCGGAGACCCCGGCGGCAAGCCTCAACCGGTCCGGAGCCGTCCGCTCACGCACCTCGGCTCTCGCAAGTGCATCGACCGCGACCCTGACGTCGTCCAGCTCGAACGATCCGAGGTCGACCAGCACGCGCAGGGAAGCGCGGGTCAGGGCGAGATGAATCCGCTCGCTCGATTCACGCCACGACCTTTCGTCCACGGAATGCTCGGCACGTCCCTCGCTGACGATCAGCCGCTCGATGTCCGCGCGGCCCTGCGAGACCGAACGGATCTCGTCCACCACCGAGAGCACTCGATCCGGACTGACGGGAGGAAGGTGCGCGCCCGCCTCCGGCTTGCAGAAGAAGACGCCGTCGCGCTCCCAGGCGACGCCGCGCTCGGCGATGTCGAGGAGCGTGCCGTTCTCCACGCGGGAGACGCGTCCACGCTTGCGGTAGAGATGGTCGCCCTTACGCATGTCCCGCTCGAAGCGTTGCGCTTCCCGCCCTCATTCGAACCTCGTCATCATCAGCGGCGCGAACGACTCGACGACGACCTCCTGCCCTTCGAGCGAACAGACCACACCGGGATAGCGCATCACCGGACCGCTCGCGCCGATCAGCGAAGGCGGCACCGCGGCACGAGGCTCGCGGAGCCAGAACGGGGG